>JBAWFY010000467.1:0-2758 GCA_049592335.1 Occallatibacter sp. | reverse complement strand
TGACCACCTTCAAAACCTTCGCCATCTATGCGGGCGCGGTCATCTGCTTCGGCGGACTGATCTTCGCCGGAATCCGCATGATGAGTGGCAGGTTCCAGGACGCCATCCCCGGACTCTTTGGCGCGCTCTTCGGCGCTGGAGTCCTTGGCTGGGGTGCTGGCTGGATTGGCTCGCTCACCGGGCAGACGATGCAGTAGGGGGCGACCATGGCCAAGCGAGGAGAGCCGTTACCGATCAATCAGGCGCTCAACAGGCCACGAGCCAAGCTCGGATTGGACCTCAGCGCATGGATGGCGATTGTCTTCGTCTGCGTAACGGTTTTCCTCGTTGGGTTCCGCATCGTTGCGCTGATCGCGTTTCCGTCGCTGGCCGTGAGCGCATGGCTGATCGTCCGCAAACATCCGAAGATGTTCGAACTTTGGGGCTTGAGTTTGAGCCAGAGGTCCTACTATGACCCGCGTAAACACTGAGCATCAGAGATACACGCCGTGGTTCGCCAAAGCCGGAGCCGCGTGCAGCATCGTTCCGATTGCACGCTTCGTCAACGACCGGATCTTCGCGCTGAAGGGCGGCGGCTACGGTTGCCTCTTTTCGCTCGCCGGTATCGACGAAGAAGGCGTGACCGATCAGGGACTTGAAGCGCAGGTACGCTCAGTTGAAGGCGCGCTGCGGGGATTGCCGGAAGGATCATGCCTGTATCAGTACACGCGCGTCATGTCTGGCTTCAATCTACCGAAGAAAGAGCATTACGGCAATCCAGTCACACAGGTTTTCGTCGATGATCGGCTGGCCTTCCTCGAAAAGGTGGCTGGTTTCCGCCGTATCGACCTGCATTGGTGCTTGACGCTTGAGCCCCCAAAGGCGGCGGCCTTCGCTCGCAAGCCCACGGAGCACGATGCCAACACAACGCGGATGCTCGCCGATCTTGAGAAGACAGCAACGCTGCTCGAAGGCCATCTCAGCGGATCGTTGGGATTGCGGCTGCTTGAAAAGAATGCGGTCTACCAGTTCTTCAGTTACCTATTCAATCTTGAAGAATGGGCATCAGCCTACACATTGACCGCCGATGACGGCGTGGACCGCCAGATCGTGAACAGCCCGGTTTCATGGCACAGCGACCATCTCACCATTGGCCGCCGGTACGTTCAAATGTTTTCGCTGAAGACAACGCCTGAAGCGTCGCGCCCCTGCTTGTTCTCTGGATTGATGGCGCTTGATTGCGACAGCGTCCTGTTGACGACCTGGCGGCCCAAATCGACCGCCGCTGCCAGAGGCGAAATCGACGCCCAGGAAAAGTTCATCTCGTTTTTCAAAGTCGGCGTACTGACGCGCGTGATGAGCGGGCGAGATACGGCGTCGCTTGAAACCGGGGCTGGAGCACGCGCCGCCAATACGCAGGTTGATGATCTGGGCGAGGTCATCCGCTCGCTCGACAAAAAGTCGCAGGGCGAGTTCTCGCTTCGCTTTCTTGTGGCCGCGCGCAGCGTGGACGAGTTGCGCGGCATTGCGCCCGCCGTTCATCGCGTCTTCGTCGATGCGCGGGCGCAGGTCATGGAAGAAACGCTGGGCAATCTGTCTTCGTTCTACGCCATGTTTCCCGGCAACGGCAAGTTCAACGTCTTTCCGATGTGGCTGGCGGAGGATCATCACGCGCGGCTTTCTTCGGCTTTCGTGCCCAATCTCGGCCATTCCTACTCCGAAGACCTGGACAACGAATACCTCAACATCTTCGAGACGCGCACACGGACGCCGTTCTTTCAGGACGCGTATGTGGACGGCGTGCGCGTCATGCTGATCCTTGGACCCACGGGAACCGGCAAAAGCGTTCACGGCAACATGGCCATCGCCCATGAGCAGAAGTACGGCGGGTTCACTTACATCTTCGACATCGGCGGAAGCTATGAGAGTGTCGTCGAGCTGTATGGCGGGCGCGTGGACCGCATCGGCAAAGACGGGCCGCGCGTAAATCCCTTCCGGCTGGAGCCGACCGAGAGCAACATCACCTTTCTCTATTCGTTTGTCAAGCTCCTGCTGATGAACGGCGGCGCTGATCTGGGGCCGGAAGACGATGACGTGATCCACAAGGCAGTGCGCGATATGTATCTTCTGGACGCGGAAAACCGCCGCCTCTCTAATCTCTTCCTGCCTAAGAAGCTCGACCGGTATCTCTCGAAGTGGGTTGGCAAAGGAGTCTATGCCGCCATCTTCGACAACATCGAAGACAGCCTCTCGCTCTCGCGCCTGCAATGCTTCGACTTCCAGGGCGTGAACAACGAGCAATACGCCGATTTGATCGAGCCGCTGATGGTGTGGTTGCTGCGCCGCATCAACGACGTGCTCTACAACCCGGCCAATCTCGGCGTTCCCAAGCACATCCTGATCGAAGAAATCTTTTCTTCGATGAAGAACCGGCAGTTACTCGAAGGCGCGCTCGCTTCGATCAAGACTGTGCGCAAGAACCTTGGCGGCGTAACCATGATCGGCCAATCTGCCGAGGACTTGGGAGCGAACGCCGACAGCATTGTGAACTCCTGCACGTCGTTCCTCTTCTTGAAAGACGCCACCTTCAATCGAAAACGCTACGCGGAACTCTTCAAGATGAACGAGCAGCAACTTTCGCTCTTCGAGAGCTTGCAGGACCGCGAAGGTCTCTATATGCGCCGCGACGGATTGACCAAGGTCGTCAAGCTCAATCTCGACAACCGCAGCTACGCAGTCTTTTCGACCAAGCCGAAGGACCGTGTACGCAGGGCCAGGC
>JBAWFY010000466.1:0-13039 GCA_049592335.1 Occallatibacter sp. | reverse complement strand
CTCGGAGGCCGCACGGTGGATCCCAATCATCCCGGCGAGCTTCAGGAACTGGTGGACGAGACGATCCGCAACGATCTGGAGTTGCAGGCCTCGCTTGAGTCGGTGAACCGCTATTCGGCCACGGTCTACGACGTCAATATCGGCGACAGTCAGGGCATCACGCTGTTGAGCACCAATCCCGACAACGAGGGCAAGCCGCTGCCCGCGCGCCCAAGCTACGAGGGACTGGTCAAGGCCGGCCCTGTTTCGATGATGATCGAGGCCCTGGGAAGGCCCACGGTATTTAACGTGGCCGCGCCGCTTGAAAACAACGGCAAGCTATTCGCGACCGTCAATGTCGGCGTGCATACGTCACTGTTGCGGGCGGTGTATCAGCCGCTGCTCCAAAAAACCGTGCGGTTGATGGCGCTGGCGCTGATTGTGGCGCTGGCATCGGCGTTCCTGCTGAGCAATCTGGCTCTGCGGCCTTTGACCGAGATCAGCCGCCAGCTCGATCGCCTGACATCGGCGGTAGGCGCGCCAGCCGAGGGCGAAGCGGTTTCGAAAAAAGACGTTGCGGCGCAGGTTTCGACGAAGATCGAAAAGATCGGCCAGCGCATGCGCAATGTGGAAGAAGTCTACTCTGCCTTGCGCGAGAATCTGGACCAGATTCTCGGCAATCTTCAGGACGGCATTCTGCTTTTCACGGAAGATAAGCGCGCCGTTCTGGTTTCAGAAGCGGCGCGAAGGTTCCTGGGCATCGATCGCGACAACATTCTGGGCCGACCCGCGCGGGATATCTTTCCCAACACGACGGTGCTGGGGCGCACGGTGCGCGAAGCTGTTGAAGGCGGCGTGAACCTGGTGCAGGAGGAGATTCGCACCGAGAGCGGCCGGCGTATTCAGGCTTCGGTGGATTTTATTCACGATGACGAAACGCATCTTGGACTGGGCGCGCTGGTGACGCTGCACGATCTTGAGTCGGCGGAGAAGATCGAATCGGAACTGGAGCTATCGCGACGCATGGCAGCGATCGGGAGGCTCACCTCGGGCGTCGGCCACGAGGTGAAGAATCCCATCAACGCGATTGTGGTGCACCTGGAGCTGCTGAAGTCGAAACTGGGCGAGGCTGAGGGGCCGGCAACGCGGCATCTGGAGGTGATCGATGCGGAGATCCGGCGGCTGGACCGCGTGGTGCAGACACTGGTGGATTTTTCGCGCCCTGTGGAACTCGACCTGCGCGAACAGGACTTGCGGCTGGTGATCGGGGATGTGCTGGCGCTGGCCGCCGAAGAGTTGTCGACGCGGAACGTGAGGCTGGCGAGTGCACTTCCGAAGCAGCCGCTGATTGCCAACGTGGATGCCGATCTGCTGAAACAGGCGGCGCTGAACGTGATTCAGAATGGCGCGCAGGCCATGCCGCAGGGCGGAATGCTGGCGGTGGCTCTGGAAGAGGAAAGGAGCAGCGAGCCCGAAGAGGTTTTTGCATCCAAAGGCAATGGGCCAAGGCCGCCGCGATCGAAGCCGAAGTTTGCGCCGAAATTTGCCGTGCTGCGCATTGCCGACGAGGGCGAGGGAATTCCCGAGGAGATACAGGACAAGATCTTCGACCTGTATTTCACGACCAAGGTTGGGGGAAGCGGGATTGGACTGGCGATGACCTATCGCATCCTGCAGTTACATCATGGGAGCGTAGAAGTACAATCAAGACAAGTTCGTGGCACGGAGTTCCGGCTCCGGATACCACTTGTTGCCACGGACCGGGGGGCGCTGGCTGCGCAGCCGGCGAGCATTGAGCACGAATCGGGGTTGGGGAGATGAAGTCGCCTGCCGGTAAGGTCGCGTGGCTGCTGCCGTTCTTGGTCACGGGCTGCTTTCATGTTCCCTTTCATAAAAAGCATCCGATTCCGGTTACGATGGATGCGCCTAGCCTCCAGCCTTCGCAAACCCTTAAAGTAGTGGATATCCCCTTGCCGCCCAAGGATTCGGTGATTGCCGGTTATCCCATTTACAACATGCCGGAACAAACAGAGCCGATCCGTCCGCCAAAGCACAAGAAGGTTCCGCCTCCGGACGATGTGGCGAACGCGCCCGAGCCGCCGTCGCCGGCAACTCCGGAGGTGAGCGCCATCGGCACGCTTTCCTCGGGCGATCCGGCGGGGGTTCGCGAGCAGACGGAGAATTCGATCGCGGATATTGAGCGGCGGCTGAACAACGTGGGCCGCCCGTTGAGCGATGCTGAGCAAAGGACGGCCGACCACATTCGCGAGTTTTTGAAGCAGGCCCGCGCGGCCCTCGCCTCTGGCGATGTGGAGGGAGCGCATACGCTCGCCGGCAAGGCCGAGGTGCTGCTGGCGGAACTGACGAAGTGAGGCTTTCTGGGAGCTACATCTGGCCCCAGCTCAACTTGCTGCGCAAGGCGTCGAAGAAACCGCTGTCGCGGAGGCGAACCAGCTTAACCGTATGGCTGGAGCGGCGGCAGAGAATCTCATCGCCGCGGCGCAGGTCTACCTTCTGTTGGCCATCGATGGTGAGCAGCGCGACTTCGGGTACGCCCTCGACGCGCACCATGAGCGAGGAGTCGCCGCGCACGACGATGGGCCGCAGCGTGAGCAGATGGGGACAGATGGGCGTAACCACCATGGCATCGACGTCCGGCGTAAGGATAGGCCCGTTGGCGGCGAGCGTGTAGGCTGTGGAGCCGGTAGGCGTAGAGACGATGACGCCATCGGCCCGGAAACGCGCCACGCTGCGGCCATCGAGCTCGACTGCGAAGTCGCCCATGCGCGCGATATCGCCCTTGGAGACAACGACCTCGTTGAGCGCATCGAAGCTGGCCTGTTCGGAGCCCTCGCGCCAGAGCGCGGCGTGGAGCATGGCACGCTCATCGACGCTGTGGCAGCCGGAGCACCAATTTTCAAGCGTGGCGTAGAGGTCGGCGAGGCGTACTTCGGTAAGGAATCCGAGAAAGCCGAGGTTGACGCTGAGAATGGGCGTGCCGACGGTGGCAAAGATGCGCGCCGCGGCCAGTAGAGTGCCGTCGCCGCCGAGCACGATGACCAAAGCCGGCGCCTGCGCGGGCAAATCCGCGCGATCGACCGCCGGCGCAGCATCGGTGTAACTCGCGCCTTCGCGATCGAGAACCGCTTCGTAGCCGCAGCGGCGCAGCCATGCGATCAGCTCCGGCAAGAGCTTCTTTAGCTCTTCGCGATTGGGCTTGGAAACGATGGCGACGCGGGTCATTGCTTCGAGTGTAATGGACCACCTGCGGTGGGGCCAACGTCACCAGTGTTCCACTCCGGTTACTGCGGCGTTATCGCCCAGAGCGTTTCGCATACAGCAGAAACTCGTGGTTGCCTTCGGCGCCGGTGATGGGCGAGGGAATGGTCTCGACGACGGTCCAGCCGAGGGAGCGCACACAGTCCGCCACGCGCTCGACCGCCAGTTGGTGCGCAGCGGGATCACGCACAATGCCACCTTTGCCCACGTGCTCGCGGCCGGCTTCGAATTGGGGTTTGACGAGGATGACGGCTTCGTCCAACGCAGGCGCGGCGGCAAAGACCGCGGGCAGAACCAGCGTGGCGGAGATGAAGGAAACATCCATCACCATCAAAGTTTTTTCCTGGTTCTTTTTCTGGTTTTGGGCGGAATCTTCCAACGAGCCGGGAGTGAGCAGCCGCGCATTTGTGCGCTCCAAGAGGCGCACACGCGCGTCGTTGCGGAGTTTCACATCGATCTTGCCAAAGCCGGTATCGACAGCGGTGACATGCGCGGCGCCGTGCTTGAGCAGGCAATCCGTGAAGCCGCCGGTGGAGGCACCAACGTCGAGGCAGGCGCGGCCCTCAACGTCGATTTTCCAATGGTCCAGGGCGGCGGCGAGCTTCAACCCGCCGCGGCTCACGTAAGGCAGGTCTTCGCCGAGCAGGCGAATGGCAGCGTCGTGCGCAATTGAAGTTCCGGATTTCTCGATTTTTTGCTCGTTGACGAGAACGCGCCCGGCGAGAATGAGGGCGCGGGCGCGCTCGCGGCTTGCGGCAAGGCCGCGCTCGACAAGCAGCAGGTCGAGACGTGTCTTTGCCGCATTGGCCATAGGACCAATCAAGCTCCTCTTATGGTCAAAGGGCCATTCCCCAGCAAGGAATGGCCCCTCACTTTCTTCAGATCCTGCCGCCGCGATTATTGCGTTTGGCAGCTGGCAAGCGAGGCAATCGGTCCGCTGCCGGGCAAGTAGCACGGCTGTCCGTAACCGGGAACGCGGCTCGTGTCATCGCTGCCGCCGGTTGAACCGTTCTCGGTCGTGGTGCGGATGTCGATGGGCAGGCCTTCGACCAGGATGGTTGCGTCGACCTCGTCGGTGGTCGTCGGAGTCGATTCAATGATGGTGATGAACGGGCTGTCAGGCGAGTTCACGTAGATCTTGGAGTACTCGGAGTTTTGCGTGCTGACGACAGTACGTGGGTGGCCGGCCACGGGAATCGTTTTTTCCACAGTGTGGGCGGAGAGATTCACCACGGTGACGGTGCCGCCGCCGGTGCCGTTGTCGTCGTTCTGGTTCGCGGTGTAGGCTTTGCTGCCGTCGTAAAGCACAGTCACGCTGGCCGGATTGGGGGCGGGCGTGTTCCCACTGCCCACGGGAATGGTGTAGGTAGTGCCGAAGCTCGTGCTGTCGTTGCCGTACTGATCCAGGCTGACGTCGATGACGCTGATCGCTCCGCCGTCGTAATCGGCCACGATAAGCTGCTGCGTTGCGGCGTTGTATTCGGCGTACACCGGACCGGCGACGGCGTCCATGCCCGCCGTTCCGTTCGGCGGATTTCCCGAGCCGGGCGTCACTGCGTTGAGCGCATTGACCGCTGTGAGTGAGAGCGGCAGGACGGGATGGAAGGTGATTGGCTGGCCGTTCTGGTTGGTGTTGTAGGGCGCGGGACAGGCTCCCGCAACCAGCGGCACCGGGCACTGATCCAGCGTGTTCTTATTCGTGTTGATGACCGTGATTGTGTCGTCGCCGCGATTGAGGACGAACAGGCGCTGCTGATCCGGAGTCTGCACCCCGAAGACGGGGCACTTGCCCACCGCGATGACGGGATCGGCTGTCTGAGTGGAAATCTCGATCGGCGTTGCCGAACCGGCGGGGGCCGAAGCGAAATTGGCCGGGTTGTTGCATGTGATCGCACCCGCCGGCGTGTCGGACAGGTTCTGGGAGACGGCGTACTCGCGCTGCCCGCTCGGGCTACTCGCTCCAGCCACAAAAACCGGCAAGGTGGGAGAGGCGCCAGAGGAGGCCACGGGAACGGCTTTCTGGAAAGCTGCCGGCGATCCAGTGAAGAGATCGACCACATTGCCATCCAGATCAGTGGCCCAAAGCTGGGTGGCCTGCATGAGGTTCACGATCTGCGAAGAGGTGGAAAGAGAGGAAAATGAAACCTGCTTGGTTTGCAGCGAGGCGGTAATCGCGAAATTGGAGATGGTGCCGTCGCTGTTCAGGGTGTATCCGGTGGAGCCGAAGGCGTCAGTCGTAAAGGCACTGGGGCCGGGGCCGATGGTGGCCTCGGTAGTGATGGTGTCGCCCGAGTAATCGATGATGGTGACCACGCCGTTGCTGGAGGGCGAGCCCGTGGATGAAACCACCACGGCATAGGAAAGGGGCTGCGCGGCGGGGCCGTTGCCGTTCACGGGTGTGATTGTGGGCCGGTAGTTGTCCCCGCAACCGGCAAGCAACGCGGCCATCGCCAGCGCTCCGCCTGCCTGGGCCCAGAGCACACGCCCGTGGCCTGAAATGATGGGAAAAAGCCTCATGCGGAATGTTTCCTGCTTTCTTGGTGATTGTAAATCAGCCGGGTGGCGAAGAGCGGGCCGTTTGTTGAGCACAATCCTGCGACGCGGAAAGAAAGAAATGGTTACACAGCCGGGAGACGAGAGCGTTTTCGCCGTGCCAGCACATTTCGATAGAACCTGGTGCAGGATAGGATGAAGCGTGGCGGAAGACGGGCTGATCTGGCAATCGAAACTGGTGCTGCTTGCGGTGCTGCCGTTTGCGGGCACGGACGTGGCGCTGACGTGCGGGTGGTGGACATCCAATGACGCGCCCGTGGCGCTTTGGACGGTTGGGCTCAGCGCATTACTGGGACTGGTGACGTGGAAGCTGCGGGCGGCCACGCCGTTCGCAGCGCTCGCGGGCGCACTGATCGCGGCCAGCCTGATGTTTTCGACGGCCGTTGTCCCTTATCGTCCCTGGCATACGGCGCTCGTTCCCGCCGCGACTGTTGCTCTCCTGGCATATGTCGCGACGCGCATCGGCCGGCGTAAAAAGGAGCGGCTGGGAACCGGCGAGCACAGCAGGGGACGGTCGGCCTCGCAGATCGCGGCCAATCTGGGGATGGCTGCGCTGGTGGCGAGCAGTCCCGTGCAAAGCTGGCTGACGGATTCGCCTTCGCTAACCCTTCACGCCCTGGCGCCGGGTCTGCTCTTTGCGCCTGCCTTGGCCGCGCTGGCAGAGGCCGCGGCTGACACGGTGTCTTCCGAGATCGGGCAGGTGATCGGGGGCCGGCCGCGCATGATTACGACTTTACGGGTGGTCGAGGCTGGCCGCGACGGCGCTATCAGTTGGGCGGGATCGCTTGCCGGGCTGGTTGCCGCGGCCGTGATTGCCGGGTCGGGCGCGTGGGCGCTGGGAGGCGGCTCGAAAATGTTTGAAGTCGGTTGCGCGGGAGCCGTCTCCGGTCTGTTCTTCGATAGCCTGCTGGGAGCAACGCTCGAGGAACGCGGCTGGTTAAACAACGATGCCGTGAATTTCTTGTCTACGGCGAGCGCGGCGGGGTGTGCGCTGGCGATATTGAGGATCATCTGACGGAATCTACGCGAGCCGTGGCTCCGTTCCGATGGCATCTCTGCAGGGCAACTTGAAGGAGTGGTCGTGACGCCGCTGATTGTCCTTGTCGTGTCGGCTTTAATTTTCTGGATCGCCGGGAAAGCGGGAGTGGCGGCATTTGAGGACCCAGGTTTTGTCCTTCGCGCTGCGTTGGCCGTGATGTTCCTGCTCACCGCATTTGCCCATTGGGGCAGGAGGCGTCCGGACCTAATTCGCATGGTGCCGCCGTCCTTCCCGCGTCCCGATCTACTGGTGACGATCACAGGCGTGCTGGAATTGTTGGGTGTGATTGGCCTTTTGGTTCCGGCCACGGCGCGCATGGCGTGCATTTGTCTGGCGCTACTCCTCGTAGCTCTCTTTCCGGCGAACATCCACGCCGCTCGTCAAGAGCTGACCATTGCCGGCCAGCGTGTTCCCAACCTGCCCGTGCGCACTCTGATACAAATTGTGTTTTTAGTAACGTTGATTGCAGCGGCATGGTTCCGGTAGAAGGGAAGGGCACCCCACGTTACCCGAGTGGTTGTTCTTTTGCTACTTGGAATCGCGCCGATTCGACCCCTCGTTTCCCCCCGTCCCATGTTCTTAGTGCAGATGCAGCCGCCAGAAGGTGTAGCTGAGAATCTCGTGGGCGATGCGCTGGGTTTCTTCGATTGCATCTTTGGCGGCGGGGCGCGGGCGGGGCGAGGTCAGCACATTGAGGCCCTCGGCTGCGCAAACCTCGTGAATGCGAAACATGTGCGTGTCGTCGCTGACCACCACCAGGCGGTGCAGGCCATTGGCGCGCGCGATGACGGCGATACGCCGAGCCGATTCCTCTGTGTTGCTACTCTCGGTTTCGGCAATGATGGCGCTCTCCGGCACACCTTTACTCATCAGGTATTCGCGGCCCACGGAGCCCTCGGTGTATTGATCGCCGCCGGGTCCGCCGAGGGTAATGATGAGCGGAGCGATGCCGCGATGGTAGAGGACGAGCGCGTGATCCAGGCGGGCGCGGTAGACGGGGGAAGGCCGGCCGTCGTACTCCGCCGCGCCCAGCACGCCGATGGCGTCGGCTGGTGCTGCCTGATCCTGATGCGCGTAGCGCTCGATTTGCGAGTAGACCCACCAGGACCAGCCCAGCGCGCCGGCGACGAAGACCAGTAGTAGCGCAATCCCCGCGCGAAGAGCGGGAATGCCCGCCGCAGTATGCTTCGGCTTGGATCGGTCAGGCATGGGACAGGTGTCAGGTTTCAGAGGCGGCGAGGAGTTCGCAGTTCTCTATTTCTAGTTTCGCACTGCTCCATGCCCATCATCCACGCCCATTGCTATCACCCCTCCGTCCCTGTCTTATCTTTGCAGCGCCATGACGATCTGGTGGGTGGGAATTGCGCCTTCACGAAGCACTTCCCATCGTCCATCTCCCAGCGAGAGATCGACGATGGTGGTGGGCTGCGCGCGGCCAGTTGGGCCGCCGTCGACGATGAGGGGAATACGATCGCCGATCTGGTCGCGCACACTGGCGGCGTTGGTACACTCCGGCTCGCCCTGTAGATTGGCTGACGTAGCCGTGATCGGCAAGCCAAAACGCTCGACGACTGCCCGCGCAATCGCGGCGTCGGGCACGCGCAGGGCCACGTTGCCGGTGTTGGCTGTGGAGCGCAGAGGCAGCTTGGTTCCGGCGCGGACGATAAGCGTGAGCGGACCGGGCCAGAAGCGATCGGCCAGCTTGTCGATCAGCGAATCAGAGCCGCGCGCCAGTTCGTAAGCCTGCGCCAGACTGGCGATCAAGAGTGAAAGCGGCTTGTGCTTTTGGCGGGTCTTGATGTGGTAGATCTGTTCAACGGCACGCAGGTTCACCGGGTCCACGGCCAGGCCGTAAAAGGTATCGGTCGGCAGGGCGACGACACCGCCTTTGCGCAGGCAGGAGACGATGTAATCGATCCGGTCCGGTTGGGGTTCATCGGGATGAACGCGTAAAATTTCCGCCGACAATCAGGCCTACCTCGGTTCCCGAAGAAAAGGAAGATGCTCCAAGATCGGAAACTATCACAGCACTAGCCTTGGTGCAAGTTGCGCAATGCAGCTTCTGGCCGCTCGCTGCTGGCTTTTAGCTTCCAGCACCTAGTGAAGTGAATGGAGGGCGAGCCTGACTATGGAGAGATTACTCCTTGAAGCGAGGCAAGGGCATCCCACAGAAAGCCAGAGGCTAGTAGCTAGGAGCTAGTGGCTGCTCTTAGAATCGGCACAGAGCGTTGAGGGCGCCGTTCGATGCCGGTTCGGGACGTTCAAAGCAAGGACAATGCGCGCCTGAAGGAGTTGCGGAAGGTGTTGGCTACGCCGGGCCGCGGCGCGCGCGGGCTTGCGGGAATCGAAGGGCCGCATCTGGTGGAAGAGGCGCTGCGCGCTGGCCTGCGCGTGGTTGCGATCTTTGTAGTGCAAGGCGCCGAGTTGGTGCTCGATACAGTGCATGTGCCGCCGGAAGCCGAGATTCTCAGGCTGCCGAAGAAGCTGCTCGCGTCGGCCCTGGACACTGAGACGCCGCAGCCGATTGCCGCGCTGATTGAGCCGCCCGATTGGACGTGGGCGCACATTCTGGGCACGCATCGCAACGGCGCGGATATTGTGGTTGTGCTCGCGGGTTTGCAGGATCCGGGGAATCTGGGAACGATAGTGCGATCGGCGGAGGCCTTCGGCGCGTGCGGCGTGGTGAGCCTGCCGGGAACGGTGAGCGCGTGGAACCCGAAAGCGGTGCGTGCTTCGGCCGGCAGCGTCTTTCGCGTGCCGCTGCTTGCGGTGAGCGAGCGGGAGTGCGTTGAAGAGCTGCACGAGGCGGGGGTGGAGATTCTTGCCACGAGCGTTGGCGCGGGGGAAGCGGCCGATAGGGTTGACCTGGCGCGACCGGTTGCATTCATCCTGGGCAACGAGGGCAACGGCGTGCCAGCCGAATTGGCCGCGAAGGCAGACTCCCGCATCACAATTCCTTATCCCGGGCCGGTGGAGAGCCTGAACGCCGCAGTCGCGGCCAGCTTGCTGCTGTATGAAGCGGCACGGCAGCGCGGGGTGGTGAGGGAAAAGCCGGTTGCACATAGAGGTGCGCGGCGATGAGCTTGTTCGATGGAATGCCGGCATCTGTCTCACAACTCTCGTCCAAAGGTCTGCGCGCCGCAGGCGTGCCATTGGCGGAGAGGATGCGGCCGCGGAGCTTGGATGAGTTGGTGGGTCAGGAGCATCTGGTCGGGCCGGGCAAGCCGTTGCGCGTGCAGATTGAGCGTGACGATACGACGTCGATGATTTTCTGGGGACCGCCAGGCGTGGGCAAGACGACGCTGGCCAAGATTATTGCCGAAACCACGAAGGCAAGCTTCATTGAGTTTTCGGCGGTGATGAGCGGCATTAAGGAAATCAAGCAGGTGATGGTGGACGCGGCGCGGGCGGCGGAGATGCACTCGCGCACGATTCTCTTCATCGATGAGATTCACCGCTTTAACAAGGCGCAACAGGACGCGTTTCTTCCCTATGTCGAGCGGGGAACCATTCGCCTGATCGGCGCGACGACGGAGAATCCTTCGTTTGAAATCATCTCGGCGCTGCTTTCGCGATGCCGCGTGTACGTGCTCGAATCGCTTAAGGACGAGCAGATCGCGCTCCTGCTTGAGCGCGCTCTTGGGGACAACGAGCGCGGGCTGGGCTCGCTCGAACTCACTGCCGATGACGATGCGTTGGAGCTGATTGCGAGCTATTCGAGCGGCGATTGCCGCAGCGCTTACAACGCGCTCGAAGTTGCTGTACAGCTCGTTCAAAACGAGAAAAAAATCACTAAGACCATCGCCGCTGAAGCCGTGCAGAAGCGCGTGCTGATGTACGACAAGGCCGGCGAAGAGCACTTCAATCTGATTTCGGCGCTGCACAAGAGCGTGCGCAACTCCGATCCCGACGCCGCGCTCTACTGGCTGGGCCGCATGCTGGCCGGCGGCGAGGACCCGCTTTATCTGGCGCGGCGCATTGTGCGCATGGCGGTCGAGGACATTGGATTGGCTGCGCCAGAGGCGCTCAACCTGTGCCTCTCGGCGAAGGATACCTACGATTTTCTTGGTTCGCCGGAGGGCGAGCTGGCGCTGGCTGAAGCTGTGGTCTATCTTTCACTCGCGCCCAAATCGAACGCGGTGTACACGGCCTGGGGCGCGGTGCAGGACGATATTGAACACACACGGCAGGAGCCGGTGCCGCTGCACCTGCGCAATGCGCCGACGAAGTTGATGAAGGAGCTGGGCTACAGCGAGGGCTACCGCTACGCTCACGACGAAGAACGCAAAGTGGCCGACATGGATTGCCTGCCCGAATCGCTCAATGGGCGCCGCTGGTACCACCCGACCCAGGAGGGGCGCGAAAAGCAATTGGCGCAGCGGCTGGAAGAGATTCGGAGGATCAGAGAAGTGAAGCGCGGCGGATCATAACTGGCCGCACGTGGTCTCCTTGTTCCCTTTTCTCCCGCTTTAATCAATCTTCGTGCGTGTTGGCGTTGTTCGCTTTCGCGTCGCCGGTTTCTTTGTTTTCGTCGCTGCCGGTTGAATCGGCTGGACTCACTGTGCCCAGCGAATCGTTCACGACGCCGTCGTCTTCGGTGCATTGCTTTTCGCCGCCTGGCGACTCGTGCGTCGATTTTGTCTTTTCGCTCATCGAATCTCCTCGGCAGCTAGGATGCGCAAGACGCAGGCTGCGTTGGGTGACTGCACCAATTCGTGATGGGGCAAACCCCATGCTATTCTTGCCGGGTAATGCGTCCGATGTTCCCCTCGAATCTCTGCTCATTCGCCGCACTGCTTTTGAGTATGAGTTTGTTGCCTCTTTGCCGCCAAACGCGGGAGATCGCCGTGAATCGCGAAACCATCGAGATGCCGTTCTACGTAGCAGGCTGGCAGGTGCGGACCAACAACGCCGACGAAATCGGCGGTCACGGCAAAATCGGCCCGCTTTGGCAGCGGCTGATGCAACAGGATCTGGCCGCACAGATTCCCAACCGCACCGACGGCGCTCTCATGGTCGTCTACTCCAATTACGCAAGCGACGAAAACGGCGCATACGACTATCTGGTCGGCGGGCGCGTCGGCGGTGTGGATCATCTTCCTGCCGGCATGACATGGAGGAAGATTGAACCGGGTAATTACGCTGTCATCCTCACGGACAAGGGCCAGATGCCCGGTGTGCTGCAGGCTGCATGGGCGCGCATCTGGAAGATGACTCCGGAGGAGCTTGGCGGCAAGCGCAGATTCGTGACGGACTATGAAATCTACGACGAGCGTAGCGCGAATAGGCAAAGCGCGCAGGTTGAGATTCATGTCGGTCTCACACCCGGCTCGCGCTAACCGCCTGAGCACACCGGCAGCTTTGTTTACACCGAAAATTAGTTCGCGTATTTCACTGAGCAACCGTATGACCGAGTGTAGGCGTGCGCAACCGGCTTGCCTGCTATGGCCTCCATCAGCGCGTCACTGAGGTAGTTGTCGGCGCCCTTGATGTCGCTGGGATCGGGCGTAGGACGGTCGTCGATGGCGCCCTCGTAAATCAACTTGCCATTGGGATCGATGACGTACATCTCTGGGGTGGTTTTGGCTCCATACAGATGGCCGAGTTTGCCGTCTGGATCCATCAGGACCGCGGTAGGATCGGCGTGCATCTGGGCGAGGTACTCATTTTCCTCGATATCGCTGACGTAGCCCTGCATGCCGGGCGCAGAGGAGATGACGGTGAACCAGACTACGCCCTTCGCGGTCCACTCTTTTTGCAGCGATTGCATGTTGCCGCTGACGTAATGTTTTTTGGTGTAGGGGCAGCCCTGGTTGTGCCACTCGAGCACCACATATTTACCGCGGTATTGGTTCAGCGACCGGGTTTGGCCGTGCGAATCGGTGGCGGTAAAGCTGGGCGCGGGCGAACCCACAACGGCCTGGGCGCTGGCCGAAGCAGTTGCGAGCGCGGCCGCAATGGCCATGCCTAAAAGAATGGAAAATGGTTTCATGCGATCGACCTCCTAAGGGGAATCGTTAACGGACGAACCAGAGACTTTGACCGACAGCGCGAGTTTACTGCCGATTTGACGAGGCAGCGCTGGTCGGAGTTTCAGGGACAGCGGGCAATTTGTTGATTGCATCGAGCACGATGCTGGGCGTGAGCACTTGCGGCAATAATGTGGGCGCGGTTTGGCCGGGAGTGTAG
>JBAWFY010000465.1:0-2401 GCA_049592335.1 Occallatibacter sp. | reverse complement strand
TGCCTATCGAGTCCTTATATTGCGCTCTCAGTCATCCGCCGCGAGCTTACCGCTCGGATCGGACCCTCACAACTGCCCAACTTCCATCAACAAAATCGATCCTAGCGCGAAACGGGAAAATTATCGGCAAAACCTCCGAAACTTTTTTACGGGCCGCTGCCAGGGGTCGAGATTCGAGGCCATCTTCAGATTCGCTCACCTGACGACTCGTCGGCTTGCTCCTTCGCTTCCTTGCTCTCTGTCTTTGTGCCTCCAGTCACAGGACGTTCATACTCCGCGTGTGATAGCATCCGGTTTTCGACGAGGCGCCGGGCGAAACTCGCTTCTTTTCACCGCCCGCGCCGCTGAGATCAAGCCCGGGACCTCCGCCCGAGAGCTGTATATGGAAGAGGAAGACCCCAGACCGGGAGCCCGATCCCGGCAACTCGGCCCTTCGGACGCCAACTCTGGCGTTCCCGCAAAGTCCCTGCTCAACCCCTTCTCTAGCCCCTCCTTTCGCGTTGGGTGCCCCAGGTTTGGGGTCCCCACGGACAGGTCTTCTTCTGTGGGGCGGAGGTCCCTCGCATTTGGGGACCTGGAAGACCATCTTCGCTCACCGATTTGCCTTCAAGGAGCAATAAACCCATGAAAACCTACCAGGGAAGTGAGATCCGCAACGTAGCTGTAGTGGGGCATGCGCACAGCGGCAAAACCACGCTCATTGCCGCTCTGCTGCATGCCGCGAAAATGACGCCCACCCAGGGCCGCGTCGAAGACGGCTCGGCCGCAACCGCCTATGACGAGGAAGAGGTCGCCCGCGGCACCACCATGCAAAATGCCGTCGCCTATGCCGAGTGGCAGAGCGCCAAAATCAACTTCGTCGACACGCCCGGCTTTCACATGTTCACCCACGAAGCCCGCGCCGCGCTCTTTCCCGTCGAATCCGCCGTCGTAGTCGTCAACGCCGCCAACGGCGTCGAGCCCGTCAGCGAGCGCGTCTGGAAGTTCGCTGAAGAAGCCAACATCCCCCGTATCGTCCTCGTCAATCAAATGGACAATCCCAAGGCCGGGGGCGTGGGCGGCCTGAATGCCCTGCTCGACGACCTCACCGAGCGCTGGGGCCGCAGCTGTGTTCCCGTCCAGTTGCCCATCTCCGACGCCAACGGTTTTCACGGCGTAGTCGATCTCGTCACCATGCAGGCCTACACCTACACTGCCGGCGGCGACGGCCACGGCAAAGTCTCCGCAGAAATTCCCGCCCCCCTCGTGGCCGACGCAAAGGCCCGCCACGAAGCTCTCGTCGAACTGGTTGCCGAAGGCAAAGACGAATTGATGGAGGAGTACTTCGAGAAGGGCACCATCCCTGAAGACCACCTGATCGCCGCGCTGCATGAGGCCATTCGCGAAGACCGCATCTTCCCGGTGCTCTTCGGCAGCGGCCTGGCCAACATGGCCCTCGATCATCTCCTCGATTTCCTGAAGGATTACGCGCCCGCCCCAACCGAGCGCGCTCCCATCGCCGGACAGGCCGAAGCCACGCGCAAAATCGATAGCGCCGAGCCCGCGGCCGCCGCGGTCTTCAAGACCATGTCCGACCCATTTGCCGGCCGCATCACGTTCTTCAAAGTCCTCAGCGGAGTGATCAAGAACGATGCCGCGCTCGAAAACTACACTCGCCGCGGCTCAGAGAAGCTTTCACACTTGAGCATCATGCAGGGCCGCAAGCCCATCGAAGTCGCCGAACTCCACGCGGGCGACATCGGCGCTGTCGGCAAGCTGCGCGACACCCTCACCGGTGACACGCTCGGCGTCAAGGGCTCCGAGTTCCAGATATCGCTGCCCCGGGTACCCGAGCCTGCCATGACCTACGCCATCGAGCCCAAGTCCCGCGCCGACGAGGACAAGCTCGCGCCCGCCATCCACAAGCTCATGGAAGAGGACCTGCTCATCCGTTTCTTCCGCGACCCGCAGACCAATGAGTTCCTCATCGGCGGCGCGGGACAGCCGCACATCGAAGCCATTGTTAGCCGCCTCAAAAAGCGCTATCACGCCGAGGTCACTCTCAAAGCGCCCAAGGTTCCGTATCTTGAAACCATCCGCGCCAAAGGCGAGGCCCACGGCCGCCACAAGAAGCAGTCCGGCGGCCACGGCCAGTTCGGCGACTGCAAAATCCGCATGGAGCCACTCGCCCGCGTCGGCGGCTTCGAGTTCGCCAGCGAGATCTTCGGCGGCGCCATCCCCAAGAACTTTATTCCCGCCATCGAAAAAGGCATTGTCGAGTCGGCTGCGCGCGGATACCTTGCCGGCTACCCGGTAGTCGACTTCAAGGCCATCGTCTACGACGGCAGCTACCACGACGTCGACTCCAACGAACTCTCCTTCAAGACCGCCGGCCGTCTCGCCTTCAGGAAAGGTATGGAGG
>JBAWFY010000464.1:0-11960 GCA_049592335.1 Occallatibacter sp. | reverse complement strand
GTCCAGGCCTGCGGGCCCGACTTCTTTCCCGACGTCTTCGTGCAACGGATTCACCCCGACCATCCCAAAGAGTTCGCGGCCGGCAAGCTCGGCGTTCTGCTATCCAGCTATCCGCGCGCCGATCTCGCCGTGGCTTACAGGTACTTGAATGGCGGCTCGCTGAATCCAGAGGAGCAGAAGGGATATCAACCGACATATTCTGCTGCCGAAGACATATATGGCGGTGATGCAGCGGATGACAGCCAGGCACAATCAACCGCAAGTGCAGAGAATACCGAGCCGCCAGGCCCGGCCGATCTGTGGCTCAAAGCGCGCAACGGCTATGCACCGGCGCAGCCAGTGATCCACAGTGTGCGCGAATACGGAATGGTGTACAGCGCCGGCTCCATCCTCGCCGGGAGTTACGAGAATTGTCAGGAAGACGGCTTCCATGTCGCCATCGCCACGCTGGAAAAGCGCGCCCAAACCTGGGGCGCACACAGCCCCGAACTAGCCGACTGGATCGAGGGCCAGGACGCGGTCTTCTCGAACTGCGGCTCCGGCTCTTCTGTGGTTGCCGATCCATCCACCAAACCCGCGATCGTCCCATCGTCACCGGCAGCCGCACCCGCTAGCGCACCGCAACTTCTCCAGCAGGACCGCGCCTACCAGATTGCCGCAGCGCAGTTTTACGCCAGCCAATTCGAGCCCGCCCGCACCTCTTTTCAAGCCATTGCCCAAGACACGGCCTCGCCCTGGCGCGGCATCGCGCGTTACATGGTGGCGCGCACGCTCATTCGCTTCGCTTTTTTGAGCGTTGCAAACGGCCCTGACGGCGGCATGGCCAAGTTCGATCCTTCCATGATGCAGCAGGCGCAGCAGCAGCTCGAAGCGATGCGGAACGATCAGGTGCCCGGAGTCTCGCAGCACGCAGTTGAGGACCTGCTCCATCTCGTGCGTATCCTCACCGAGCCCCAACCGCGTCTTGCAGAGATATCGGCCGCTCTGGCCGGCCCCAAGTCGGATCCCTACTACGCGCAAGATATCGAAGACCTGACATGGTACCTCAACGCCAAGCTCGATTCGATTCCAATACGTGCAGACGCGGATGATTTCAGTTTCCCTGTTGAAAAGAAAAAGCGTGACCCGCGCCCGCTGACAGAACAAGAAAAGCAATCCGGTTTCGAGGGGGCTCTCCACGATGTAGCCGATCTTCGCTCCATCTCCCCGCTCATTGACTGGTTGATCACGGTCCAGTCGCCTTCAGATGGAGCCAGGAAACATGCCATCGAAGAGTGGAAGCGCACAGGCCATGCGGCTTGGCTTACGGCTGCAATCATGAAAGCTTCGTCTTCCGATGCTGCGGCGCCCGCGCTGATCGAAGCCACGGCGCACATCCCACCCACGTCGCCAGCATGGCCTACCATTGAATACCATCGCCTGCGATTGCTCATCGACTCGGGACATGCAGCCGCGGCGCGAAGCGAACTCGCTGCGGTGTTCCCGCGAGTTCTGGCAACGGGCAGCGAGTCTGCCGTCAACCTCTTCACCGGGCTGCGCATGCGCACCGCCGTATCGCTCAACGATGCACTGGCCGACGCCCCCCGCAAGCTCATTGAGCACCTCTCAGAAGAACAGTCTTCGCTCAGCGAGTGCCTTGAAGTAATGAAGAATCCGAAGCGCGTCTACGACTGCAAAAAGGACACAAGCCCTGTCGAGTTCAGCCAGGACACCGCCGCGGTGCTCAACAGTGAAGCGCCGCTCGCCACGCTCGCGCAGGCTGCGCAATCCGATGCACTTTCGCCGCAGCTTCGGCAGTCGGTGGCCATTGTGACCTGGGTTCGCGCCGTGCTTCTCAAGAACGAGCCGGTTGCTGCCCGGATGTTGCCGCTGCTCCCGCAGAAGCTTCAGCAGCAGGCTGGTCCCGGCATCGGATTCCATCCGCTCATGGCGATTTTGCGTAATCCCGGCCTGCGTCCGTATCTCGACGATGGCGTACAGCGCTCGTACTCGTACGATTTCGTGGAGAGTTTCTCCGATAATTGGTGGTGTGGCGACTGGACCACCGTCTATGGCGAGGACAACGAGCCCATCCACACCGAATCTGTCGCATTCCTCTCGCCGAGGGAGCGGGAAAGCGGTGAGCAGGAAACCAAGTCCCTGCTTACCCTGGGCAGCGCCGATGAGTATCTCGGCTCGCAGGTCGTAGCCTACGCACAAGCGCATCCTTCCGATCCGGATGTTCCCGAAGCACTTTACCTCGCACTTCGCATGTTCCGCTACGGCTGCAACCGTACGTGGGAATGGCAGGATCCCAACAAACCTCAGGTTGATCCGACAGCTTCGATCGCTTACGAGATCGGCGAAATCATGCGCCGGCGCTATCCGACGAATTCATGGACAAAGAAATCCGCTCCCTATGTCTGGCTGGGCAAGAAAAGCGACTGATATACAACTATTGATCCGGAGCGCAGACTAAGCGGCGTTTACAGAGTGTCCCGGTTTCTTTTTCTGCGTGCCTGCTGCATCCGTGCGGCGACCGGAGGGACGTTCCATGCCCTGTGCGATCTGGGCCATGCGCAGGTGCTGCTCCATGAGGTTATGCGCTTCCTGTACCTTTCGGTCGCGAATGGCCCGGTAGAGCTCGCGGTGCATCTCAGCGGACTCGCGCAGATCAGTGGAGTGCTCCACGGTTTTGCGCCGGCTGTCGTAGAGCGCCGAGGCTACGGTTTCCATGATGGCGGCGAGAATGGGATTGCCCGAAGCCTGCGCGATAATGCGGTGAAACATCAGATCGTGGACGAGATAATCGGAAGGGCTGTCGATGGCGGCGAACATCTCGGCCACCTCTTCGGCCAGGCCGGCGTGGTGCTTCGCTTCACCGCGTTCGGCGGCCAATGCAGAAAGATGGCTCTCAATGATGATGCGAGCCTCGAACATCTGCCAGGACTGGAATCCGTGCAGCGCGCTCATCAGGCTCAAGGAAGTCTTGCCAAACTCAGGAGGACCGTCGGCCACGAAGGTACCGACGTTGTGGCGGATTTTGATGACGCCCATGGCGGCAAGATAGCCGATTCCGGTGCGCAGGCTGGCGCGGCTGATTTTGAGGGAGCGCGCGAATTCGCGTTCCGGCGGGATCTTGTCGCCGGGCAGAAGGGTTCCATTCTCGATGAGAGAACAGATGTGGTTCACCACTTGCATCGTGCGATGCGTTGTTGGTACTTCTTCTACCCGCGGCATACGATCATCCACCTTCTTCCATATTTTGAGAAGCGGGGCTACAGCGAGAGTATCATCGCAAACCAGCTCTCAATCGGTAAACCTCAGGCTTCCCGCAGCGTGGCAGCCCAGTATGGCGCGGCACAGAAAAGTGTTGACTCATGGTCGGACCTCAAAGAGTAACCAACCGCTGGAAGCGCAGTGGAGCAGTAGTTTTTTTGCGCGCAGATTCCTCACCGCGATGGCGTGACTCATTGCAACCTCACATTGGCGCCGGCGAGCTTCACGATCGTGTCGCCCTCTGCAGCCGTGACCTTCACGTTCTGCCCAGTGACATTGGCATAGCCGATGGAGAGGCCGGTCTTGCCGCTGAGCGTGACATTGCGCAATACGACATCGGTGACGGGCGCTTCCGGCAGGCCGACAATGGCGCCGGCCGTTTCGCCACCCACGGCAGTGACGTTTAGAAGTTCGATATTGTGGAAATGCGGCGTGAGGCGCGTGACGGGTTCCGGCTTTACCTCGCCGGCGGAAGGCAGGATGGCTGGATAGTACTCGCTGATGACGATGGGATGCTTCACGTCCTTCATATCGATGTCGCGGAAGACCAGGTCGCTGACGTCGTTGCCGCGGTCGCGATTGGCCTTGACGCGAATGCCGTTGTCTGTGCCCTCAAAATGGATACGCTCGGCGACGATGTTGTGCGCGCCGCCTGCGATCTCACTGCCGATGGAGAGTCCGTGCCCATGCAGGAAGGTGCAGTCACGAATGGTGATGTCGTGTGCCGGCTCGTCGTTCCCCGGGGAGTTGATGGCGCCGGACTTGATGGCGATATTGTCGTCGCCGACGTCGGCGTAGAGATGATCGATGCGCACATTCGATGACGAGAAGGGATCGACGGCATCGGTGTTCGGCGAGTGTTGCGGCGCCAGGATGCGTACATTGCGGATGAGCACGTCGTCTGAGTAGTAAGGCACGAGCTGCCACATGGGCGAGTTCTGAATCGTCACGCCGTCGACGCGCACATGCTTGCAGTGATCGAAGACGACGAGGCGCGGCCGGGGATGGGGATTGCCCATCACACCCGCATCGTGGACGGTTCGCGCCATCTGCCACCAGCTTTCGCCGTTCCCATCGATGGTGCCCTCGCCCGCGATAGCCACATTCTCGGCATTGGTTGCGCTCACGAGCGATTGCAGCCCCGGGGTACGGAATTCTGTTTTGGCCGGGTAGTCGGCGTGATCGGGCGAACCGAGCAAAGTAGCGCCTTTATCGAGTTGGAGAGTGATGTTGCTCTTAAGCACGACGGGCGCACTGAGATATGTACCGGCGGTGAGGAGAACCGTGCCGCCGCCCTTGGCTGCGCAGGCGTCAATGGCGCTCTGAATGGCTGCGGTATCTTTGATGGTGCCGTTGCCCTTCGCGCCGAAGTCGCGGGGATTGCAAGTTGTGGCTGCGTGGATTGCGCCGCATGCAGCAAGGGCAAGCGCCAGGGCGTTCAGCAACACCGGCCGTTTATAGGAGATTCTTAGTCGAATCACGGAGCTGCCTCTTAGAGTTTTATTGCTTGCGGAAACGAATCGCACCGATGCGTCTCACGTGGTCGTGACAGCTCAGTGCGAAATCGCGGCGCGCCTGGCCGGCTGAGTAGCGGATTCATCTGCGCTCTCAGCCGGCCCGCGCGTTACGGGTTGATGACACGATGGGATCAGAACACGAGCCGCCCGCCGATCTGAATTTGGCGCGGCAGACTGTTCGCCGTGGTGGCCGTAACGAAACCAAACGTGCTAGACGTTGCGCTGGAGACGTTCGGAGATGCGAAAATCGCGTGGTTGAGGGTGTTGAAGGTTTCGAAGCGAAGCTGGAAGTAGGTGGACTCCCCATGGATGGCAAAGTCTTTGAGGATGGACGCATCCAGGTTGTTGTAGCCGTCTGCCCGCACGGAGCCGATGGTCGTCGGCAGCGTCCGGTAGTCATAGGTGGTGGGTTGCCCGCTGAAATATACTGAACCATCGCACGGCTGCGTTCCGGCTACATAGGTGCAGCTCGAGTTGCCGATATCAAAGACATTGCTGGCATTTACGAGAGCCGGACTCGTATTGCTCGTATTGCGGGGTTGGCTCTTGATGTTCTTGATAGTCATGCCCGGCTGCAATAAAAGATTGGTCGTAAAAACGATGGGCGGTCCGGTTTGAAACTGATAGATACCGTTCACTACGTATCCGCCTGCGATCTCATCCCACAAACGGCTGCCGCCGAAGTCGAACTTCCTGCCGCGGCCGAAGGGCAGCATATAGACGCTGCCAACCGTAAAGTGCTGCGCGTGGTCGAACGGCGAAATCCGCCTTTCAAGGGTGGTGTCCTGATCGTTGAGGTAAGTATCCCGCTCAATCAACTTGGCGAAAGCATAGTTTGCCGTTAAAGTAAGGCCATGCTTGGCGCGCTGCTCTACGTGGAACATGCCGGAGTTGTACCATGACTGGCCGATCGTCTGGTTCACCTCGTAGATTGCCGAGTTGCCAAACTGCGGATACGGAACCAGCAGGTCGCCCAATGCCTCGGTAGATGCATTAAAGGTCTTGTTGAGAGGCAGCAGACCGGCAAACGGGTTGGCCACAGCGGTTCCTGCCGCCTTGTTCAGATTGTAATCCGGGTAGGGATTGACGTTCATGTACTGCTTTTCGACGGCATTGAGATTCTGCTCCGATCCACTCAGATCGTTGGCAGTCAGATGTAATGCGTGGTTGCCCACGTAGATCGCCTCGATCAATGTGGACGGAGTGATCTCATGTTGCACTCCGAGGTTCCAGCGCTCGGAGTACGCGTCATGCTCATGGGGAGCGAAGAAGCTGATGGATTCGCCGAGGAAAGTGCTTGCGGCCGCCGAGGAACCTGCCGGCTGAGTGATTCCGCCCGGGAAAGGGGTAGCCAGTGTGAATGCAGAGTCTCCTGAATCCGAGCAGGTGGCGCCGCCCGCGCTTCCGTTGGCGCAGTTGTTGTAATAGCTGTCGACCGACGAGGTGTAGGTTGTGGAAGCGCTGAAGCCCTCCTGGAAACTCTGTGCATTCGATGAAACCGTGCCGGACGCATTCAGGCTCGATAGAGACTGCGGCTGCACAAACATGCCGAAACCTCCCCGCACGACCATCTTGTTATTAAGCCACGACGGATTGTAAGAGAAGCCGATACGTGGGCTCCAGAAGCCGGTATTGTCCTGGACCTGGTAAGGCGCACCCCAACTTGAAGTGGGGAAGGTAAGTCCGCCAAGAGCGTTGAAGCTTGCCTGCGCCACGCTGAACGTTTGGGTGTTCACGGTTACCTTGTCGGCTGAATTCCAGGTTGCACCCGAAGCAGAATTCGTTGCAGTCGGGTTGAATCCGCTGACCGTGCGCCCGAACTTTTCACCGAAAGGAGTATCGATATCGAGGCGGACGCCTACGTTCAGCGTTAAACGGTTGCTTATGCGGTAATCGTCCTGTACGAATGCTCCGACATAGTATGAGCGATAGTCGCCTTCAGCCTGGAGATCGAAGCCGTCGCCGCCCGTGTTCGGCAGGCCCAGTTCGAACGAGGCCAAATCTCCTCCGAAGGTCTGGTTCGGTTGTCCTGTGCCCGCAGTAACCCAACTGTTGCCGAAGGTGAAGCTACCCGAAGGGCTGGCTCCGTTGTCGAAGTTTCTGATCCGCATTCGGTATTGCCGCCCGTCGAAGCCAACCTTCACCGAGTGCTTGCCGATGGTCTTGATCACGTCGGCGAACAGCTGGTAACTCGTAGTGGGATCGTAAGCAGGCGCGGCTGTATTGTTAAAGCTTTCGTAACTGCTGCTGTTGAACTTGATGACTGGCATCTCAACATAGGGCAGGGCGGAATTTGGCAGACCGGTGAATCCGAGCTGGGTCGGCGAGTAGACTCCAGCCGGCGAGAGATGCGCCTCATTAAAATCCGTCCAGTTGAGCCGCACATCGAAGATCGTGGTGGAGTTCAGAGTGTAGACGTTGTCCAGCGTGGATCCCCAGTTCTGGCGAACCAGCGTTGAGCCGTTGGTTTGGTTGCCGAAGTAGTCCTCTTTGACCTGGGAGCGGTGATTCGCCCGGTAGTCGAAGAAGAGGTGGTCCCTGGAACTCACGTTGTAATCCATGCGGCCGAACTCTTCGTTATAGTCGTCGACACTAGGCGCATTGCTGATGTAGTTGTTGGCACCGTCGGATTTCTGGTTAGCGGTATTGTTTGGTTCCGGAAAAAGCTTCAAATAGTTTAGGGCGATAGGGTTGATGGTGTAGCCGGCGGTTCCCCCTGCTGCACTGGCGCAATAGGTCGATTGATTGGTCAGACAGTTGTTGGGAACCGGTGTGCGCCCGCTAGTCGCGCCAGCGTTGTAAGTGCCTGTGAACGGTTCGTATATCTGGTATGGATTCGGGTTCGCGGTACTGAGCGCCAGCAGTGAGCTGAAATCGCCCTCTTTCTCGGCGTCCGTGGGTACGGTCAGCGTAGTCGTAGCCGGCGTGGAATCCTTTAAGCCTTCCCAGGCGAAGAACCAGAAGAGCTTGTTTTTGCCGTTGATGACTTTCGGAACCCAGATAGGTCCGCCGGCCGTGAGGCCGTATTGATTGAAATGGAATACGGGCGTGGGAAGATTGCCGCGATTGTTGAAATAGGTGTTGGCATCGATGCCTGAGATCTGACCGAACTCGTACATCGTTCCATGCAACTGGTTGGTTCCACTCTTCGTTACCTGGTTCGTAACGCCGCCGATAGTGTGCCCAAATGAGGCGTCCGTGGCAAAGGGCTGCACCGAGACTTCCTGCACCGAGTCCTGGGTCGGGCTGAATGCCAGCGCGCCAAGCAAGGTTTCGTCTGGCGAGCCGTCCACTAGAACCTCGCTGCTCTGGAGCGGCGTTCCTCCGATGCTGAACGAGTTCATATTGTTGTTGTCGAAGGGATGCGACTGCTCTGGCGCGGCCTCGGTCTCGACGCCAACCGAAAGTTCAGCCAGCATTGCTGGTGCACGTCCGTTGAGAGGCAGGTCGGCAACCGACGAAGTTGAGATAACGTCGCTGATGGTCGCGCTGGCCTGGTTCAGCAGGGGCGCCTCAGTTGTCACTGTTACGGTCTGGCTGGCGCTGCCCACGCGCAGGACGAGATCGATCACGGGATGATCCTGTGCCTGAAGGACGATTCCGTTTCTCTTCAGGGTTTGAAAACCGGCTGCGGTCGCCGTGACCGTGTAGTTTCCGGGCAGAAGGAACGGCACTTGATATTGTCCGGCGCCGTCGCTCACGGTGCGATTGACCGTTCCGGTACTGGTCTCGCGCACCTCGATGGTTGCGTTGGGCACAACGGCGCCGCTCGGGTCGGTGACGGTGCCGCTGATAGTGGCGCGGAACTCCTGGGCGGATGCGCCTGATGAAATCAGGAGCAGGGTCGTGAGCAGTAGAGCGAACAGGCCTGTGACCGCCTTCCATCCGCAGACTGCTGGTTCAGATTTAGCTGATTGCTGCCGGCTTTGAACAGCATCCTGAACCTTAAAATCCATGCGTTTGCGTCCTGCTGTTGCGAATTGCCTCATTGTTTTGCCTCCAATAGGTCTTCCGATTTTGCTGCAATGTGGTCGCACCAAGGTTAGCCAGGAGGAGGTACGATTTGTGAATTGATCCCATTTCCGATGGCGCATGGTCTGACCACATGATCAAGACTCAGTAAGTCTCGTACACCACCTTGGCCGCTGTCAACAGGGAAATTCTGCTCTTTGGAAGTTTTGGCCGCAGCAGGTTGCGTCTACGGCAGGTTCTCATCCCGGGATGGTCCTACCTGTGCCAGAGTCTGGCCGCCTGCCAATGTCTGCCGCTCGTTCGAGAAGCCGCCTGTTTTCTGTGGGAAAGAACCGCCTTGCCCCTCCGGCCCGTGTTCCCGGTCTTGGGTCTCCGGCAATTGGAACGAGGTTCCGGATTCGCTCGTTTTGTGTCGTCCTCTTGAGGCGAGCAGCAGAGCGAATCAGTTTGTAGCAGCGCCGCACCGCGGATGATGCTGAGCAACTCATAGCCTCGAGTAATTTCAATTGGTCTCACCACGGCGGTGGAGTGCGATTCCAATTTGCCGGCGCGGCGACTTGTACAGATACATGCGGCAGGTTACAGTTCAGGCTATGCGGAAGGACATCTCCTGGTTTGAGAATCGGGCGATGGGGTCAAATCGGAGACTCATGCGCTTTTGCTCTTGTTTGCCGCTCTCAGCAATTTCGCTTTCGATTGCTCTGCCCTTGGCGGCGCAGGACACGCGCACCGTGACCGAGCCTCACATGCCTTCCGCCTGTGTCACGTTGAAGGCAAATCTAACTGCCACTAAAGGAACGATTGCCGCGACGGACGAACGGCGGCTCGATACGGAGCGCATTCAGAGTGCCATCGACACGTGCACCGCCGGCAAAGCGGTCGTGCTGCGCGCGGCCGGGAAGAAGAACATATTCCTGAGCGGTCCCCTCACGCTTCGCTCGGGCGTGACGCTGGTGGTGGACGCGAATACGGCGCTGGTGGCATCGCGCGATCCGCGGCTCTACGATCTGGAGCCGGGCAGCTGTGGTTTGATCGATGAAAAGGGCCATGGATGTAAGCCGCTCATCACCGCCAACGACGTGGACGGAAGCGGCATTATGGGCAAGGGATCGATCGACGGCCGAGGCGGCGCCCCACTCCTCTGCCAAAACGTGACCTGGTGGGACCTGGCGCACGAAGCCAAGGTGATGGACAAATATCAGAGTGTCTTTCCGCTGATCGTCATCGCTCACGCGCACAACTTCACCCTGTATGACATCACCTTGCGCAATTCGCCTAAAACGCACGTCAACGTGAGCGAGAGCGATGGCTTCACGGCCTGGGGCGTGAAGATCATGACGCCCAAAACGGCCCGCAATACTGATGGAATCGACCCCAAATCTTCGCGCAACGTCACGATTGAACACTGCTTCATTCATGCCGGAGACGATAACGTCGCGCTGGGTTCAAGCAAGGGTACCGCAGAGTCGAATGTCTCCATCCTGCATAATCATTTCTATGCCGGGCATGGCATGTCGATCGGGAGCGGAACCAGCGGCGGAGTGGACCATGTCCTCGTGGACGATCTGACGATCGATGGCGCGGATAACGGTCTCCGCATCAAGTCCGATCCCAGCCGCGGTGGCCTCGTCCAGGACATCATTTATCGCAACATATGTATCCGCAACGTGAAAAATCCGCTGTTTTTTACGCCGCGCTATACGCTCTTCCAAGGCGACCTTTTGCCTGTCTATCGCAATATCACGCTTCAGAATGTCGATATTCTGACGCCTGGCACTTATACATTCCTGGGTCTGAACGCCGACGCGAAGCTGGGGCTGACGTTGGATAATGTCTTTGCGGACGGCCAGCAGCAATCGCGGTTCATCGCGAATCACGCAACGATCGGCATTGGTGAAGAGCGCGGCAATCTGGAACCGGTGGGGGACGATGTAACCATCGTCCAGACGCCAGGCTCGACGCCTGGAGCTCCGCTCGATTGCACCGCGCGATTTGTTCCATTCCCGTCCGATACCAATGCGCCGGCGATGGCGGTTAAAGTTCCGCCGGTGGATCATGCGTACTACGTGGCAATCGATGGCACCGCGGAATTCAACTCAATCCAACAGGCGATCGACGCCGTGCCGGCGGCTGGAAATGCACTCATTTCCATTGCGCCGGGTACATATCGTGAGGTGTTGACCGTCGATAAACCGGGCATCCAGATTCGCGGCGCCTATACCGATGCCACGAAAACCGTGGTGGTAGACGACCGTAGCGCTGGCGAAAACGGCGGGACGCTCCACTCTGCCACGGTCAACGTGACCGCGGACAACTTCTTCGCCGAAAACATCACCTTCGAGAACGACTTCAACACCACACACCCGCAGCTCCCGCAGGGATCGCAGGCCCTGGCATTGCTTGTGACTGGCGACCGCGACCTATTCCATAACGTGCGCCTGCTCGGCAATCAGGACACGCTCTATGCGGGCGATCGCGACTGCTCGCCGGACGGGCAAAACTGCACGCCGTCGCGGCAGTTTTTCTCCGATTGTTTTATCGCAGGCAATGTCGATTTCATCTTCGGAAACAGCAAGGCGGTTTTTGACCACTGCACAATTTTCAGCACCCCGCATCGGTCCGGCGGGTTTATCACCGCGCAGGCAAGAAGCTATCCAAACCAAGATTCCGGATTTGTCTTCGATCATTGTTCACTTACGGCGGCGCCTGAACTGACCGGCAAGGTTTATCTCGGCCGGCCATGGCGCCCCTATGCCACGGTCATCTATCTGAATACGGTGATGGGCGACCAGATCAATCCGGCCGGTTGGCGCGAGTGGCATCCGGGAGAGACCAAATCGATCGAGACGGCCTACTTCGCTGAATACAACTCAACTGGTCCCGGATCGAGCTCTCGCGATCGGGAACCTTTTGCCCACATACTCACGGCTGCCGAAGCTCGAAAGTACGACCCGCGCACCTTCCTGCGCGGGAATGACAACTGGGATCCGCTGATTCTTCCCAAACCGCCGTGGTAACTCTTCCTCGGGGCGGCTGAAGATTCGCTCCGAGAGATTAGACCCGTTCGATGCTGGGCCAGCACTTTGCGATTTGAATCCTTTTCGGCGCCAATCCTTTTAATTTTCTGCGATCGGATTCATTGATTCTGCGTGCCGGGGGACTCGTACTCGTCTCCGCTGTAGGCGCGCGGTTCGCCGAGGCTGCCTGCGGGCG
>JBAWFY010000463.1:0-2655 GCA_049592335.1 Occallatibacter sp. | reverse complement strand
GATCAGCCCTGGGCGCCCGGGCAGGCCGGCACACCCGCGGCGGCCATGACTTCCGCATTCGGCGGCTACTTCCCCGGCTTCACGATTAACGACGCCATCGGCGATCAGTACGACTCATCGACCGGACCGCTCTACGGCCTGCTTTTCCCATCGCTCGCCATCGGACCGGACGCCGAATACCAGAGCACCAACACCGGCGCGTTTCAGAATCGCATCGAGCCTTCGGGCACGGCCATCTGGACCAAGGGACGGCACGCGCTTAGCTTCGGCGGGAATTACGCCTATACGCAGCTGAATCTGCGCAACCGCCGCACCGGCACCGGCATGGTGGACTCACCCGACCTTCCCTCGTTCCTCGACAACTGGGTTACGCCGTACACCACGCAGCTCTTTACGGCGACCACATTTCTGCAGGGCAACGCCAATCGCTACTTCCGCGCCAACAACACGGGCTTATTCGTGCAGGACAAGTTTCAGGTGACGCCAGCCCTCAGCGTGACCGCCGGCGTGCGCTACGACTGGAATGGCGGACTGTTCGAGAAAAACGGCAATCTGTTCAACTTCGATCCTTCGCAGTACAGCTACGACGCGGCGGACGATACGATTACAAGCTCCGGCTTCATCATTGCCGGCAACAACAGGAACGGAACGTCGGGCGTGAGTAAAACCACGCTTACCGGCCGCCAGTGGGGCATTGCGCCGCGGCTGGGCTTTGCCTGGCAGCCGACAAACTTTCACTCCAAACTCGTGGTGCGCGGCGGCAGCGGCTTCTACTATGACCGCGGCGAGCTATTCAGCTATCTGTCGCCGGGTTATGCGGCGGGCGAAGTGGAAGGCGGTCCCTTCGGCATCACACAAACGCCTCCTTTCGTGACGCAGCAGCACTGCCCCTATTCCGAATCGTTCAACGCCGCCAATCCGACTGCTCTTTATCTGGCTTACGTTCCCATCTGCGGCGGCGGCTATAACTCCAATGGTGCTTACGTGGACACGAGCACCTACAATCTTTCTACGCCTTGGGGCGCTACACTCGGGGCGGGGCCTTCCAATCCGAAAGCTTCCGATGTAACGAATTACCTGCCCAACGCGGCCGCGATCATCGACGGCACGGTAACAGGCGGCACTGTGACCGCCGGCAACGCGCAACAGCCCTTCGTTCTCGGCGTCTACAATCGCGCCAACAAGCTGCCCTACAGCATCAACTTCACTCTGAACATTCAGTACCAGCCGCGCAACGATCTCATGTGGGAGATTGGATACGTCGGCAATCTTGGCCGTCACCAGATCATCCCCATCCCGTTCAATCAAGCGCAGATCGCTACGCCCGGCAATCCTACCCATCCCGGCGGACTGGCTACCCAGGACTTCAGCTATGGATACACGGTATACGATCCCAACAACTTCTTCCCCATCTGCGTGAACCAGGATCCGAATTGCGCCTACGGCACCATGCTGAACAACTATGAGGGCGGAAACGTCGATCTTCGCGTTCCCTACATCGGGTACTCCTCGGAATCGGAGGCCTACACTGCGGCCGGCATCGCGGCCTATCATGCGCTCACCTCTCACCTTGAGAAGCGCATGAGCCACGGATTCGAAGCGGGAGCCTCGTACACATATTCGCACGCCACCGATGAGCAGAGCGGCCTCGGTCTTTTCTACAACGGCAACAACCCCTATAACCTGCGCTCGGGTTACGGTTCGTCCGACTTCGACCGTACGCATGTGCTCAACTTCACGTACAACGTCACGGAACCCAAATTCTTTGCGGAAAGCCGGCTGGCGGGCAAGGCGCTCGACGACTGGGGGCTGCACGGCATGGCGATTATCCAGAGCGGACAGCCCTACAGCATGATCGACTACTCGGGCGCGGTAGGCAGCATCTTCTACAGCACCTTCGACGGCATCATCAACCCGGTTGTGCCGCTGAATTACGCAGCCGGCTGCACGGCCAAAAACGCGCTCACAGGCCAGAGCGGCGCTTTCTACAATCCGGCCACGGGGACAGGAGCGGCGCTCAAGGCAAACTGTTTCACGATTCCGCTCATCCCCGTGGGAACGATGGGCGTGCCTGCCGGCGATCCCTACGAAACTAATTTCACCAGCGGCCAGCGCAACATCTTTCGTCAGTCGTGGCAGCGCCGTGCCGACGCGTCGCTCACCAAGAACCTGGCCGTAGCAGAACGCTACACATTGCGCTACAGCTTCGACGTGTACAACCTCACCAACACGTCGAGCTTTGACATTCCCCAGAACAACGTGAACCAGAACGCGTCCTTTAATAACGTGCCTTACCTGGGAACGCCTGCCATGCCCACCAATTGCACAAACACGGGCAGCCCCAACCAGGGCTTTTATAACTGCCCAGCCGGACTGGGGATTACAAAGCACACCATCGGCAGCGCGCGGCAGATTCAGATGGCGCTGCACGTGGACTTTTGATCCGTGCGAATCATCAAAACACGAAGGGCGGCTCCGCCGGAGCCGCCCTTTTCAGATCCATTGAGAAATCGCACTAAAATGGCTTCTCCGTCAGAAATGGCTCGGGCTTGAGCGACCCGTCGCGCTGCTTCACAAGCATCTGAACCTTGCCCTCGGCGGCTTCCAGCTCCTGCTTGCACGCCGCAGACAGATTCACGCCCTCCTCGAAGAGCT
>JBAWFY010000462.1:0-1642 GCA_049592335.1 Occallatibacter sp. | reverse complement strand
CCCGAAGCCTTCGGGAATCCAGAGCATCCTGCCGTTTTCCCCGCTCAGTTCCACAGCCACGTGCCGGCCGAACGCCGACGAACCCCGGCGCAGGTCCACGGCCACATCCAGCACCGCCCCGTGCGTCACACGCACCAGCTTTCCCTGCGGTTGCACAATCTGGTAGTGAATGCCGCGCAGCACGTTCTTTTTCGATATCGAAAAATTGTCCTGCACCCAGTTCGCGGGCAGGCCGGCCTCCACCATCTGCCGCAGATTGAAGGTTTCGGAAAACGCGCCTCTTTCATCTCGGTAAACGGCCGGGGTCAGCACGAGCACGCCGGGCAAGGTAGTGGCTTCGATCTTCATGACTATTCGATCCCCGCTGCAAAATACGGCTCGCGCAGCAGTTTCATCAGATATTGACCGTAGCCGCTCTTCGCGATCGGTGCCGCCAGCGCCTCAAGCTGCGCGGCGTTGATGAATCCCTGCCGGTAGGCGATCTCTTCCGGGCAAGCGACGTTCAGCCCCTGCCTCCGCTCGATGGTGTGCACAAACAAAGCGGCTTCGAGAAGCGAATCGTGCGTGCCGGTGTCGAGCCAGGCCATGCCGCGGCTCATGATCTCCACATTCAGCTTTCCTGCTTCCAGATAGCGCCGGTTCAGGTCGGTAATCTCGAGTTCGCCGCGCACCGAAGGTTTGAGCGTTTCGGCAATGCGCACCACTTCGCGATCGTAAAAATACAGACCCGTCACGGCGTAGCGCGACTTGGGCGCCTTCGGCTTCTCCTCCAGACTCACTGCGCGGCCCGCTTGGTCGAACTCCACCACACCGTAGCGCTCGGGGTCTTCCACCGGGTACGCAAACACGGTCGCGCCGTCTTCCAGTTGCGCAGCCGCCTGCAACTGCTTCGAAAATCCCTGCCCGTAGAAAATATTGTCGCCCAGCACCAGCGCACTGGGTTCGCCGCCAATAAAATCGCGCCCAATGAGGAATGCCTGGGCCAGCCCATCCGGGCTTGGTTGCACGGCGTAGCTGATTTCGATGCCCCATCGCCGCCCGTCGCCGAGCAGTTCCCTGAAGCGCTCCGTGTCCTGGGGCGTCGAGATAATGAGAATCTCTCTCAGCCCCGCGAGCATGAGCGTGCTCAGCGGGTAATAGATCATCGGCTTGTTGTAGACGGGCAGAAGCTGCTTCGACACCACATGCGTCACGGGATAGAGCCGCGTACCCGACCCGCCCGCAAGAATAATTCCCTTCATCGCTCGAACCTCAATCTTTAATTGCCTGCGGAAAAACCCCTCAAGGGTCGCACGAAGTGTCAGGGCACGACTTCAGTCCTGCCGCAAAAGCCGCATAAAACCGCGGGCTTTAGCCCCTGACGGGAGCCTATTCACCACCTCAGCCCCGCGTCCCTACATTTCCGTCCGATCCCCGTAATTCTTCGTGAGCCATTCGCGGTACGCGCCGGTCCGCACACTGTTCACCCACTCGCTATGGTCCAAATACCAGCGCACCGTCTTGCGTAGCCCGCTTTCAAACTGCTCTGCCGGCTTCCAATTTAGCTCGCGGGTGATTTTGCTGGCATCAATGGCGTATCTCCGGTCGTGCCCCGGCCGATCCTGGACATAGGTAATCAGCCCGCGCCTCGGCGCCGCGCCTG
>JBAWFY010000461.1:0-1583 GCA_049592335.1 Occallatibacter sp. | reverse complement strand
GAGCAGCACCAACGGGTACATGGGCAGCAGGTAGCGCGTGAGCAGCGCACCGCCCAGCACGCTGAATAACAAGGCCTCAATCAGAAGCAGAAAAAAAATACGCAGAAGCACGAGCGGAGCGATGGATGCGCGCTCGTGACCTTGGGCATCTTTGCGCGGATCGAGCAGCAGCGCGGCAAAAGCCATCAGCACCGGCACAAAGAGATTCATGTGCGCGGTCAGATGCAGAATGCGATGCCCAAAGGCGACAAAAATGCGCAGCGGCGTGAGCGTAGCCTGAGCGTTGTAGCGCAGAAACTCCGGGTTGCCGAAGACGAAGCCTGTCTTTGCGTAGTGATAGCTGTACCACGCAGCCAGCGGGACGACGCAACTCGAGAGCCACGCTGCCTCGCGCACGAGCCTCATCCGTATCGCTCCCGCGCTCCTGAATGCCACGGCAAGATTGACCGCGGCCAGCGTGAGCGGAATCGCAATCGAGGTTTCTTTTGAAAGCGCCGCGGCGGCAAACCACAGCGCGGCGGCCCAGTTGTTGCGGCCGCGTTCGGGCAGTATGCAATTCAATCCCCACAGGGTGCATGCGGCGGCAAAAATGTCGGCGTGGGCGAGCGTGCTTTGCGCGAACCAGATGGGGTAGAGCCCGGTGAGCAGCACGGTCCAGAATGCGACGGAAACTACGCCGACAAGACGCATCGCAAGTCGCCACACGGCGAGCAGCGCAAGCGTGGCCACCAGCAACATGGCTTCGCGCGTCACTTCAGGATAGAAGCCCGAGGCCTTCCAGCAGAGTGCGAGATAAACGCTCGGCAGCGGAGGATGCGCGTTGGTCAGCGTGCTGGTGGGGATCAGCGAGCCGGTGCGGAAAAAGTCCCACGCCGCGGGAATGTAGTAGCCAGCCTCGTCCCAATAGTAGGGCAGGCGCAGCAGGGTCAGGTGGGTCAGATAGAGCGCGACGAAGATGACCGGGAAGGCCATCCAGAGCGGCATCGGCGCATCCAGGCGCGGATTGAGGATTCTGCTCAGGCGCAAGGCATCGTTCCTTAAAGACGAACCGCGAGCTACTAGTCTCTAGCTTCCAGCTGATTCTGCGGAATCTTCGCCATAGCGTCAGATGCGTGGATTCTCCTGTTGGGACGCAATTGCGCCGGCTCGGCTGTGTCGGCTGGTGGCTGGCAGCTAGAAGCTGGAGGCTCGCATTTCAGTTCACCGGTCCATGCGGAAAACTCGGGCCTTGCGGCTCCAGGTTCAGCGTGCCGAACGCCTGTTCGTACTGCGCAATGTTCTGGCCCAGTACGTTCCAGAGAGCTTTGGCCTGCTGCGGGCTCAGGAATACGGCCTGGTGGTTGCGGATAGTCACCTGCTCGGGCCCTTCGCTGGCGGCGAGGCCGAAGACGAGCTGGAAATCCCATACGCTCACGCGCACCTGCACGCTGTTGGCGTAGGTCTCGCGGTAATCGGCTGTCTGCGACAAATTCACTTGAGGCGGTTGCGGGTTCGGACTCATGATGCTTTCAGATTACGCCATGAGGCGGCTGCCAGCTTCTGCCTCTAGCTGCTAGCCTTTCCGTGCTAAATCGAAGCGTGAC
>JBAWFY010000460.1:0-2413 GCA_049592335.1 Occallatibacter sp. | reverse complement strand
ATGTGCAGCCGTTCGGAGACTTCCTTATTCCTCAGACCCTCGCAGATCAGGTCGATCACCTCGCGTTCGCGAGGAGTGAGCGACGCGATGCGCTGTTCGTCGGCGTCGGGAACACGACGCTTTGCTAAAACCTGCTCCAGTACGCGCTCGGCTGCGCTCTGCTCAAGCCACATGCCGCCATTGGTCACTTTTCTGATCGCCATGGGTATTTGTTGGACCGGCCATTCTCTTTGGAACACGCCCTTCGCCCCGCGACGAAGAGCGGCTTCCAGAAATCCCGGATCTTTCCGGCTTGTTACGACAATCACTCGCGTATCGTCAATTTCTGTTACCAGGCGTTCAAGCGCATCGAGCTCTTCGCTCAGGATCTCCGCGCTCACCAGCGCAACGTCCGGTGAGTGTTGCCGAATCGCATCACGAAGAAGATCGGGAGTTTCGCATTCGGCAAGGATTCGAATGTCCGCCTGATCAGCCACCGCGCTCCTCATGCCGTGAAGAGAGAGAGGTTGATTGTCCGCTATGACAACGTCAATACCAGCCATACACCTCACCTGTCCGCGTGGTGGGCAAGCCTGAATCCCAGAGTCAGGAGTTCCGGCAAGAGTCGATTCCAAGGCGATGTGCGGTTATCGTTTTCACTTGCCGGATGTGAACACGCACGCGCCGATTTTATGCGCATCTAAGAGAATTTATAGGGGCGGTGCATCTGCTGCCTATGGAACCCGTAGAGGTTGAACGGGCTCTCTCTTCATGGGTTTAGACGCTCACATTCTTCAATTGGTTGGGTGCTCCTGATGGTTTTCCATGGTCCTCTCGCAACGACTCGCAATTTCATTCTGATTCTTGCCGTCATTGCGGCATTCATCGCTGGTATTCATGGATCGGTTCTACTACTCGGCCCGTCACCCGTTGGCGGAACCATGAGCCGCGCTCCGGTTTCAGAGCAAGCACAGAGCGCTTCCGCATTCATTGACAGCATCGGTGTGAATGCGCACTTAAGCTATACGGACACCAGCTACGGAAACTTTGCGCGCGTTGAAGATGAGCTACGCTCGCTCGGCATTCGCCACATACGCGAAGGCGTGCACCTGGGAAGCAGCGATTACAACAATCTTCTCTTTGGGCGCTGGATCGAGTTAGGAAAAATAGGAGTCCGCTTCGACGCCGTTCTCGATCCCCGAGAAAAACTCGGAACCCTGACTCCCGCTCTGATTGAGCGCATCGAGCAACTGAGCGGGAACACGATCGAATCCTTTGAAGGCCCCAATGAGCTCGACATCAACATGCCAGACTGGATCGGCGTGGACCGCGATTTCCAGAAAAATATCTTCTCATCGGTCGAATCTGCCTCTTCGCAGTATCGCCCCCAGGTTATTGCACCCTCGCTCGCTTTTGTGGCCAAAGGCAAGGAATTCGCTGGTACCCTGACCGGATTCGATGAAGGAAATCTCCATCCTTATCCCGCAGGCAAGATGCCTTCTTCAGTTTTCCCGGAACAACTCGATTTAGCCAGGATCGTGTTCGGCGACAAGCCGATCGTGATTACGGAGAGCGGCTATCACAATGCTTTGAATGATCACAGCGACCAACCAGGGGTCCCGGAGCGGATAGCTGCCAAATATATTCCGCGCCTATTCCTCGAGAATTTCTGCGAGCACATTCCAAGAACTTATCTTTACGAGTTATTCGACGAGGCGCCCAATCCAGCCCTCACGAACAATCAACTGCACTGGGGACTCATAAGGGCCGATGGAACAGAGAAACCCGCATATCTTTCTCTAAAAAATCTGATCCACGAACTAGCCGATAACGCCGATCCGGCCCCTCCGCTCGCACTTGCCTGGACGCTCAGCGATTCGGGTCCAGCAATTCGCCATCTTCTTTTGCAGAAATCGAATGGAGAGTTCGATCTGATTCTCTGGCAGGAAGTCTCAAGTTATAACACCTGGATTCATCGCGAGGTTCGCAACGATCCCGCCAATACGACTCTGATTCTTGGAAACGAAGCTCGGCGGGTGGTGCTGTTTGAGCCCGTTCTGCAGGCTACGCCAATCCAAACCTACACCAACGTGACGAGTGTGCCTGTGTCGATCCCCGATCACCCGCTGGTCGTCGAGATCGAGCCAAAGTAACACGGCGAGCAAGTGCGCGCATCGGTTCCTTGTCTGTTCCGTTACGCAGCAATGCCAGGGCTTTCGCGCCACCGTTTCTCGCCGGCGATCTCGTCGTAGACATCCCCGATCTCATGCGCCATCCGCTCGATGGAGTACTCCTCGATGCCAAGCTTCGCGCGCCGGCGCCATTCCATGCGCTCTTTGTCGTTACCCAGCATGTGGCCGAGCGCGCCGGCCAGCGCGGAAGGGTCGCGCGGTGGAACCAGCATGCCGCTGCGGCCATGGTCGAGCGCTTCGGC
>JBAWFY010000459.1:0-3110 GCA_049592335.1 Occallatibacter sp. | reverse complement strand
GCCTTGATCTCGATCAGTTCGTCGCGTGGGATGACATTGAGAGCTACGCGCAAACCGAAATCCTGTTCCAACCAGCGATCTTCAAGCTTTTGCCAAGCATGGCCGAAGGTCAAGACAAAAGTTCTATTCTGACGTCGGACGGCGAGCAGCCCGCCTGGCGATCGTGCGCTCATGTCACCTTGGATTGGCGCCGTCAGAAGCGAACTCACAGCCGAGACCCAGTATGGTTGGCGATCTCTTACGGGTGGAAACGGAAGAAAGCTCCCTTCAAGCGGGGCTGCTATAGGGATCAATTCGGCATCATTGGGCTGCAACAGTTCCTCTCTAAAGGAACCGATTCGATCCTCGCGCAATAGGAAAATCGTCAGACCATTCTTACGGTCGTCCATGTGGCCCCGCAGCTTCGATTCGAGAGATACGGGGATTCTACAGCTTTCGGGTGCGGTTACACGGATTTAGCGCATTCCATTGCAACTAGTGGTGGAGATGATTGTTTTCAGTACGGACCACTTCTCAGCGGCGATCTCGCCATTCGGTGAATGGCCGTGAGGATTTGTCCCAAGCGACCTACTTCACTTCAATTAAATCAAGAAATCTTCTGCGCCAATTGTTCCTGAAATTGCCTTCAGGTTCTTCCAGCGACGTGATGCACCTCTGGTTTCCAACAGTGCCTTCACGAGTACATCTAGGTAATGTAGACGCGCCTCCCGGTCCGATGCATTGTGGTGAATAGGAGTGTACGAACGATGTTCGATTCCGTTCATGTCTTCGAACCCCTGCTCGACAGCGTGCAGGCAGCGGCCCTCGTAAAAGTGCATCCCAAAATCCTCCAACGTTACGCGCGCGCCGGGCTCGTTGCTGGTCTGCGCGTAGGCAAACTGTGGCGTTTCCGAGCCTCGGATCTCGATGGTCGGGCACAGCACGCGGCGCACACCGCTATCGACTCTCAAACCGAACAGAGGTACCCTGTTCTTAACCACTCGTGCCCGCAACAAAAGAGGAGGTAACCCTTGTTTGTTCGGACACGGTATCAGTACGGAAGTCTACGGCTGAGGAAGCGCGAACGCGGTCCTGATGTGTGGGAGTTTCGCTATTACGAGACGGACTCCCAGGGCAAGCGGAAACGGCAGAGTATGATCCTTGGGGATCGCAATCTGTACGTAACGGAAACCCAGGCACGGAAGGCTACGCAAGCTCTTCTTCTTCGACTCAACGAAGAGTCTCCGCGTGCGGAAGTGGAGGTCGCGTCCTTCGGAGCCTTGCTCGACCGCTATGTCGAGAAGGAACTCTCGGAACGCTACTCAACCCGGAAGTCGCATCTATCGAATATCCGGGTTCACATCCGCCCACGTTGGAGTGAATACCCCGTGGACAAGATGAGGCCGATGGCAATGGAGCAATGGCTGCGCGATCTGCCATTGGCCCCAAAGTCAAAGACTCATGTGCGGGGAATCATGCACCTGGTTTTCAAGTGCGCAGAGCGGTGGGGCATTATCGAACTTGGTAAAAATCCTGTCTCTCTGGTGCGCGTGAAAAACGCAAGCAAACGACTGAAGCGGCCACGGGTTCTGGACGTGGCTGAGTTCTTTGAACTGCTCAAGCACCTCGACGATCCATGCCGAACGATGGTATTGGTCGCACAGTTCCTAGGCCTTCGCGTTAGTGAAATTCTCGGGCTGCAATGGGGCGATTTCAATTTCGAGGATCGCTCTGTGCTGGTTCAGAGAAGCGTGGTGGGCGGCAGAGTGGACGATGTGAAGACGGAATATTCGAAAGATGATGTTCCGCTCGATGCTCGTCTGGCCGAGGCGCTGTTGCTTTGGCGCTCGGCTTCAATCTTCCCGCGAGACACCGATTGGGTTTTTGCCAATCCGGTAACGGGAAGGCCGTACCACCAGGAAAGCTTGCGGAAAGGACAGCTCCAGCGGGCTGCCAAGCTCGCCGGGTTGGGAGAGGACATCGGGTGGCACACATTCCGCCATACCTATCGCTCCTGGCTCGACGAAACGGGTGCTCCGATGAAAGTGCAACAGGAACTGATGCGTCACGCTTCGATCCAGACGACGATGAATGTCTACGGACGGGCCATGACGGAAACCAAACGCCGGGCAAACAGTCAGGTTGTGGGACTGGTGTTCGGCCCGAACTCGCAGCATCCAACTGAAAACACAGGTGTTGCGACTGTCCAATAAATTGCAGTTGTTCCTAATGGGGGATAGCGGGGACTTGCCGGGAGCGACCAAATTCTGTAAGTTATTGATTTATTTGGTTGCGGGGGCTGGATTTGAACCAGCGACCTTTGGGTTATGAGCCCAACGAGCTACCGGGCTGCTCCACCCCGCACTCCTATCTTAGCAAGCCGGGAAACAGGGGTCAATCACGCGATGCGGCGCGCGTGCAGCGTAGCACCATAACCACCAGCAGATTTTCTTCAGGATCTCGAGAAATGCAGGCATTGTGGGCAACTGCGGCCCGGCTGCTTTCTCGCTCCGGCCTGTCTGCCGCGCTTACTTCACGTCGGTTCCGGCTTCGTCCGCTTCGCCTTCGACGGAAATGCGCAGCGAGCGCAGAAAATGCAAATCGTTTGGCGAGAAAACTCCTGGCTCCGCGCCGGCCTCTGCCGCCAGTTCGCCCGCTTCAGCCTTCTTCAGTTGCGCCGCCACCACTTCGTTCAGCCCGATCGTCGCCTCAAGCATCAGCAGCACGTCAAAGCCGTGCTTGCGGATGTCTTGCACGACGCCCGCGATCTGCTCGCTCTCAATCACCGACTCATGGATGGCCTCGCCCAGTTGCTGAATCAGTTCGCGCAGACGCGATGTCACGGGTACCTCCAAGTGCGGCCCACACCGGAATTAGATGCAGGTAGCGGCGTAGAATCTCTTTACCTTACTGCCAAACCCTTTTCAGAGCAACCCGGGAACCGGTCCAACGCGCCACAGGCCGCTGCTACCATCATAAACGGGATGAGACCTCGCATGATTGGCCGCGCCCTGGGCGTTGGAGTGCGCATCGCCGGGCACATTGTCGGGCAGTTTCTGGCGCCCTCCGCGCAATCAGCGGTTACTCCTCAAATGCATCAAAGTGTTCCAGTTGGCTCCGCGCAGCAGAAC
>JBAWFY010000458.1:0-2129 GCA_049592335.1 Occallatibacter sp. | reverse complement strand
AGGCGAAACGAACATTATTGCGCTTGAGGCCCCATGCCACGAGATTTTGCACGGCGTCGCCGCGAAACTCTTCGCCGAAGATGACGACGAGCGATTCTTCAGCGAGCAGGGCCTTGCTGAAATCGGATTCCGCTTTATCGAGAGTTGCCGCCAGGTCTTTGTAGCCGCCGGGAGGAAGCTCTAGCGTCGCTTTGGCCTGGCGGCTGAGCTTGATGGGCCGGTGATTGGCGACGTAGAGGCGCGCGCGGTTCAGGCGCACGTTGGTGCGCAAGTGCCATGCAAGCAGGGGATGCTCGTCCGTCGGATTGCCGCCAACCAAAAGAATAGCTGGAGCGGAGGCGATATCGCGCAGGCTTGCGGTTTTGCCGGTGGTTCCGGCGAGCCACCCCACGGACGTGGACCTGTCCGCGGGGGCCCCGGCGAGGGCGCGGGCGAATGCGGCGTAGTCGGTGCTGCGCTCGTGGTCGATGTTGTTGGTCTGTAGCACCGTGCGCGCGAACTTCTGCAGCAGGTAATTCTCTTCGTTGGTGGTGCAGTTGGAGCCGATCACACCGATCGCAGCTCCGCCGCGTGAATCGCGAATCTCTTTTAACTTACCGGCAGCAAAGCGGAGCGCGTGGTCCCACGTGGCCGGCTCGAGTTTGCCGGCTGCGCTGCGAACCAGCGGCTGCGTCAGGCGATCAGGGCTGTCAACGAAGTCGAAGCCGAAGCGGCCTTTGGCGCAGAGGAAGTCGCCGTTGATGCCGCTCTTGTCGCGGTTGTCGGCGCGAACGATCTCGGCGCCGTCGGCGGTGGAGCGCACGCCGAGCGTGACCTTGCAGCCGTCGCCGCAATGCGTACAAACAGTCGGGACGTGGCTCATCTCCCAAGGGCGGGTCTTGTAACGATAGCTGCCGCTGGTGAGAGCGCCCACGGGGCACACGTCGATGCACATGCCGCACTGTTCGCAGTCGAGTTGATGATCGTCATTCGGCACGATTACGGAGTCTGCGCCGCGGTTCCACACGCCGAGCGCCCACACATCCATGCCCTCGCCGCACATGCGGATGCACCGGTAGCAAAGGATGCAGCGCGGTCGATCGTAGAAGACGGCGGGCGACCATTGTTGCTCGTCGCGATGGTGCTTGAGGTCGACCATGCGGCTTTCGCCTGCGCCGTACTTGAAGGTCATGTCCTGCAGTTCGCACTCGCCGCCTGCGTCGCAGACGGGGCAATCGAGCGGGTGGTTGCCAAGGAGTAATTCGATGGTGGCTTTGCGCGCCTGCGCTATTTCGGGCGAGTCGGTGATGAACACCTGACCTTCGGCGACGGTGGTGGTGCAGGCGGTTTGCAGCTTGGGGACTTTCTCCTGGCGCACCACGCACATGCGGCATGCGGCCTGCAAGGAGAGACCGGGATAGTAGCAGAAGGCGGGAATTTCGATGCCGGCTTTGCGGCAAGCGTCAATGAGAAGGGTTCCCGCTGGAGCAGTGAGCTTTTTTCCATCGACTGTGAAGGTTACGTCGGGCATTTTCCCTCAGGGGCTAAAGCCCCAATGTGTGCTGCCTCATTCGGCACGGCTGAAGCCGTGCCCTTTCAAAACGTCTCTGGGCAAAAACGCAAACTCATACAACCGTCAACTGCGGCACGCCTTCCCTTGCGAATGGGCAAGGCTTGCCGTTCAAATGGTCCTCAAACTCTTTGCGAAACTTTTTGACGAATGCGATGGTCGGCATGGCCGCCGCGTCGCCGAGCGGGCAGAAGGTGCGGCCCAGCATGTTTTCGGCGAGATATTGGATGTTGTCGATGTCGCTTGCTGTGCCGAAGCCGGCATGGAAGCGGGTGAGCGACTTTTTGAGCCAGTCGGTACCTTCGCGGCAGGGAATGCACCATCCACAGCTCTCGTGCGCGTAGAAGCTAATGGTGCGGAGCGCGAATTCGACGATGCAGGTTTGATCGTCGATGACCACGACGCCACCCGAGCCAAGCATGGAGCCGGCTTTGCCCACCTGATCGAAATCCATGCCGATATCGATCTCTTCCGGCAAGAGCACCGGAGTGGACGAGCCGCCGGGAACGAAGGCCTTCAATTTGCGGCCGCCGCGCACACCGCCGGCTACATCGTTGATCATTTTTTTGAGGTTGAAGCC
>JBAWFY010000457.1:0-3909 GCA_049592335.1 Occallatibacter sp. | reverse complement strand
CCGCCTATCTCGCCCTCAAAATCTTCAACCCGGAGATCCAGACCGAAGTCGTTCCCTTCGACAAGATCATTCCCGAGATTCTGGCGGGAAAATTCGATGCCGGGCTCATCATCCATGAGGGCCAGCTCACCTACTCCACCAGCGGGCTCTACAAGGTGCTCGATCTCGGCGTCTGGTGGCGCGACACCACCGGCTTGGTGCTCCCGCTCGGCGGCAACGCGATCCGCCGTTCCCTTGGCCCTGAAGTGCACAGAATTGTCTCCAAGGCGCTGCGCGACTCCATCAACTACGCTCTCGAACACCGCGAACAGGCCCTCGACTATGCCATGCAGTTTGCGCGTGACCTCGACGCCGGATTGGCCAGCAACTTTGTCAGCATGTACGTAAACGAGCGCACCCTCGACTACGGCCCGGACGGCCGCGAGGCCATTCGCAAGCTGCTCGACATGGGCCATGAGCGTGGCGTGATCTCCATCGCGCCGCAGGTGGAGTTTGCGGACTGATCGTTCCGCCGCATGTCCATGGTGTTTGACGCTATCCAAATCTGAACCCCACTCGTGTTAATAAACGTTACCTTCGACTCGCCAATGCCCGCTCAAAGGCGATTACGAGCGCTTAAGTTTTCTTTTTCACACAATCTAAATTTTTTCTAATACTTGTCGATACATCCGGCAGGAGAAAGCTCTCTATGCCCGGTCACGCTCAGCTCATATTTCTGCTTGCATCGTCAGACACCGGCCTGCTAAATGCTGTTGAGCCATCCCTCCTGGCCAGCGGCGTGCGCGTCGATGTCGTGCTCTCAGCCGAGGCTGCCGTGGCTGCTGTCTCCGGGCCGCGCCGCCCCAACCTGATTCTGCTCGACGACGAGTTGCCCGGCACGCCGATTGGGCAGTTGCTGGCAACTTTCCGTTCGGAGGCCTGTAACCCGCAACTCCCCATCATCCTCATCGCCAGCACGGTCGCACAGGAATGGATCGATCGCCTGGCCGAAGGCGCCGTCGACGACCTCATCCTCCGCACCGCCGAGCCCGCCTACTGGCAGTTGCGCCTGGACCTCGTGCTGCGCAACCAGCGTATGGAGCACGAACTGGAAACCCTGCGCGATGCCGCCCTGCGCAACGCCCAGCTCGACCGTCTCACCGGCGTCTACAATCGCGAGTCGCTGCTTTCCATGCTCTTCCGCGAAACCGATCGCGCGCAGCGCAGCCAGAGCTCCATGTGCCTCGTACTTTTCGATATCGACGACTTCGGCCACTGGAACTCGCGCCTCGGCGTGGATACCTGCGATGAGCTGCTTTGCCAGGTGGCCAGCCGCACCGCCACCTTGCTGCGCAGCTATGACGTGCTCGGCCGCCCGGGCATGGACGAGTTTCTCGTAGCCTTGCCCTCCTGCACCCCGGCCAACGCGATGACCCTCACCGAGCGTCTCCGCTCCGAGGTGTTTTCCACTCCGTTCCGTGTCTCGGGCGAAGCCATTCGCCTTTCAGCTTGCTTTGGCATCGCAGTCAGCCATGGCCGCTCCCCGGTGGTGGTCCTGCGCGAGGCCGAGCGGGCCCTCGATCACGCCAAGGCCGCCGGACCCGAATCGATCCAGTGTTTCTCGAGCCTGCCGCAACCCTCTTCGTCGCCGGTTACGTTTCTCTCCGGTTCTTCGGGCGACGAATTGCTGGCCTGGTAGTTTGCGAGGGGGTTCCCGGCAAAGGCCGGACGAGAGTGCGCCGGCGCCTGCCGGGATTCCATTACCGCCAGTGCAGCGCTCCAGGCCTACCCTGCGGGAAAACCGGGAGAACGTTCGCGGAATATGTAATAGAATGAAGAGCATCTCGATCATTGCCATGAGCCGGGCGACATGAGAGTTCATTTCTGCATATCTGAATTGCGGATGAAACTTTCGCAGAGAACGCCGCTCATTGCTGTGGATGTGTGCGTCGCTTATTGCGTACGAGAATAGGAACATTCTCTTATGCTTTCCGTTTCCGTTGTGATTACCGTTTACCGCGCCGAGCAGACGGAAGCCGCATGAAGTTTCACATCCCTTTTAACAAACCGTGCATTGTCGGCTCCGAGCTTATCTACGTCGGCCAAGCTGTCGCAGGAGGTCATGCCAGCGGTGACGGACCGTTCACCCGGCGCGCGCAAAAGCTGATGGAGGAGCGATTCGGCGCGCAGCGGATACTGCTGACCACCTCCTGCACCGCGGCTCTGGAGCTAGCGGCACTGTTATGCAGCCTCGGCCCCGGCGATGAGGTGATTCTTCCATCGTTCACTTTCGTCTCTACCGCTAATGCAGTTGTGTTGCGAGGCGCCAAACCGATTTTCGTGGATATTCGGCCGGACACGCTGAATATCGACGAGCGGCTGATCGAAGCCGCAATTACGCCTCACACAAAGGCCATCTTCCCAATCCACTATGCCGGCATCGGTTGTGAGATGGACGAAATTATGGCGATTGCCCAGCGCCACAATCTGTTGGTTGTCGAGGATGCGGCACAGAGCGTATCTGCCAAATACAAGGGCCAATGGCTGGGCACAATCGGTCAAATGGGCTGCTACAGTTTTCATGAAACCAAGAACTTCTCGTGCGGAGAAGGCGGAGCGCTGGTGATCAACGACCCAGCTCTGACGAAACGCGCGGAAATCCTGCGCGAGAAGGGCACTAACCGTTGCCAATTCCTGCGCGGGCAGGTAGACAAATACACCTGGGTGGATTTTGGCTCGTCCTACGTGCTCTCCGACATGCTGGCCGCTTTCCTCCTTGGTCAGCTCGAAAATATGGAGAAGATCACCGACCGGCGCCGGGAAATCTACCTCCGCTATAACGAGATGCTCGCGCCTCTGGGCGAAAAAGGCCTAATTCGCACGCCATTCATCCCCGAGCATTGCGCCCCGAACTACCATCTGTTTTACGTGCTGGCGGCCGACCTTGCTGAGCGTACTGCGCTGATCGAGCATCTGCGGCAGGCCGGAATCCTCGCGGTCTTTCATTACGTACCGCTCCATTCCTCGCCATTCGCAAGAACTCTCGGCTTAGCGGAATTGAATCTGCCAGTGACGGACAATGCCAGCAACCGGCTGCTCCGCCTCCCTATGTACTATGATCTGAGCGACCGAGACGTAACGGAAATTGCAGAGGCTGTACTCGGGTTCTATGGGAGTAGGATGGCAAGAAACTAACTGGCGATGAAACTCAGGAGCGCAGTCTCCGCACTCGTAGACGGGTGCTACCACCGACCATGCGACGGAGTTGCGCTTTCCGGGGACGTGCTGCGGTCTATGATGTATAACATTGGCGTGCGAGGCTGGATCGCGTGACCGTGTCGATTCATTTCATCGAGGGGTTGCTTCTGGCGAATATCGGCGTTATTGGACTGCACCTCTGGGCAGTTTTCAATCCATTCAATCAACGTCCGCTCTACGTCATCCAGGAGACGCTCCACCTTAACCAGCCAAATACCATCATGGGGACGCCAGCGTGCTGATCAACGTCTTGGAGTATTTGGAACAGACCTCCGAGCGAATTCCAGAGAACACTGCGGTATTGGACCAGACAGGTTCGCTCAGTTTTGCCGAGTTGAGGCGTCAGGCGCGGGTCCTCGCGATGCGGATTTCGTCGTCCACGGCGAGCCGTAACCTGCCGATCGCAGTCTACCTTCCGAAGTCAAAAGAGTGCGTCGTAGCGTTCGCGGCGATTCTCTACAGCGGAAATCTTTACTCCCCCTTGGACATAAAGTCGCCGATCCAACGTGTCGCGAGCGTCCTCGCGAAGCTGTGTCCGCAACTCGTGATTACAGATCGAGCACACGTCGAGCAACTGATCTCCGCAGGAATCGCGGCCGACCTTTTGCTCTGCATTGACGGGGGCACCGCTAGCAAAGGTTCGGGCGACATCTCTTTTCCATCCAATATCAG
>JBAWFY010000456.1:0-2837 GCA_049592335.1 Occallatibacter sp. | reverse complement strand
TATTCTCTCGCTGAGGTAGGCTGTATGATTAATCCGCTCAAGATTTCCGAGATGCTTTCCAAAGCCGGCGAGATGCAGGAAGAGATGCAGCGCAAGCTGAGCGAGACCGTGGTTGAAGCGGCAAGCGGTGGCGGCGCGGTCACAGTAGCCATGAACGGGAAGAAGGAGTTGCTCAAGATCCGCATCGATCCCTCCGCCGTGATGAGCCTGAGCGGCAGTCAGGCGGACGTCGAGATGCTGCAAGATCTGATCGTAGGCGCGGTCAACGAAGCGGGGCGCAAGGCGGATGAGGCTATCAAGTCGAACGTGCAGGGCATGCTCGGCGGACTGAAGATTCCGGGGCTGACGTAGGAGGCGGGAACATTGTCACGCTATGCCGAGCCGATGGCCCGGCTCATTGAGGAACTGAAGAAGCTGCCCGGCGTGGGCACCAAGAGCGCGCAACGCTACGCCTTTCACCTGTTGCGTTCGAGCGACGAGGACGCTGCCGCACTGGCCGACGCCGTGCGTGGACTGAAGGCCAGCTTGCGGCTCTGCTCCATCTGCAACAATGTCACCGACGTCGATCCTTGCGCCTACTGCGCAAGCCCTGTGCGCAACAGGCGGCTGGTTTGCGTGGTCGAGGAAGCAACAAACGTGGCCGCCGTGGAGCGCACACAGACCTTTCAAGGCGTCTATCACGTGCTGCACGGCACGCTCTCGCCGCTACATGGCGTCGGCCCCGACCAGTTGCGGACGCAATCGCTAGTCGGGCGCGTGGAGCGCGGCGAAATTGACGAAGTGATTCTGGCTACCAGCCCCACGCTCGAAGGCGAGGCCACTGCGAGCTGGCTGGCCGCTGCGTTGCGCGGACATTCGGTCAAGATCACTCGCATCGCAACCGGCGTGCCCGCCGGCAGCGACATCGAATACGCCGATGAAGTAACGATGGCGCGGGCGATCGAAGGCCGTAGAGAGCTCTAGGTGTGCGCGCATTGCCCGCGCAAAAGAAAAGCGGGAGAGCCGGTTGGCTCATCCCGCTTCTCGAAGCAGATAAAAAATCACTCCCGGTTATCCCCGCGCGAATTTGCGGCGCAGCATGCCACCCAGCCCGGCCAATCCGCTTCCCAGCATGAGGAAGGTGCTTGGCTCCGGCACAGGTGAATTGCCTCCGCCCGTATAGGTGAAGTTTGCGCCGAAATCGGCGAAATCTTCACTATAATTGTTGCTCGGGAAACACGGGGTGGGGCCACCGCAGCTGACCTCTACGTGGGCCAGGTAGTCGATGCCAGAACCCACATTGAAGCCATCGCCAGGAGCACCACCGTCACCGTTGTCGGTAATCGCATAAGCATCCCCATTAGTGGCAGCGCTGATGATATACGTCTGCCCGGCAAGCAACTCGATCTGTGGGATGCTTGCGAATTGGAAACCTTCGGTCGGGTCGCCATCTCCTGTGACCGTTGCCGAGACAAGGAGATTGTTAGAGGAATCCCAAATGGAGATACCCTGTTGATCGGTTGCACCTGAGCCAAAGTAACTGCCCAGACTGGTGACTTCGATGTTGGATGTGGGCTCGAACTGGAAGCCAAGCGACCAATCCCCGGTGCTATCAAACGAATTGGTGATCGTAATTGCCGTGGCGTCGGCGTGAGCTATTGGCACTACAAGTCCCAAGGCCATTGCGGTAAGCGAAATCGAGAACAGTTTCTTCATCAGCATCTCCCATTAGAATTCGGTTCTTACAGCGGCTATTGCAGCGCCAAGAATTGCTTGGCGCCACCCCCGGATAACCGGAAGAGAACCACCTTCTGGATAGTGGACCCCCGACTAGCTCTGCGGATGAACTCGCCATCCTTTATGCACCTTTGCTGCCAAGAAAGCGCACAGAAAACAAAGCACTTTACCCTTTAAGATTCCTTGAATGCGCAACAACTTGCACATGTTTTCCAAAAACAACGGAAATCCTTTGCACTCGTCTGTTCATGCGTAAAAGAAAAGCGGGAGAGCCGGTTGGCTCATCCCGCCGAAGAATTGCAAGGGAAGCCGCCTTCCCCAGGAGACTATTTCAACTGATCGAGCGCCAGATTCAGCTCCAGCACATTGACGCGCGGCTCGCCGAGAATTCCGAGCTGGCGTGAAGCGGTGTGGTCGGCGATCAGCTTGCGAATACGATCAGGGCTGATGCCGCGGGCCTGCGCGACGCGCGCAACCTGGTAATCGGCGTTGTCGGGCGTGATGTCGGGATCGAGACCCGATGCCGAGGTCGTCACCATGTCGATGGGCACGGGTTTGCCGCCATTCTGCGCGGAGAGTTTGTCGATGTCGCCCTGAATGCGGGTGACGAGCACCTTATTCGACTGGGCGAGATTTGTACCGCCGGAAGACGTGGCGTCGTAGCCGTTGCCCGCCGCCGAGGGACGCGGATGAAAATACTTGTCCGACGTAAAGCTTTGCGCGATGAGTTCGGAGCCGATGACCTGGCCGTTATGCAAGATGAGGCTGCCATCCGCCTGATGGGGGAAAAAGATCTTTGCGAGTCCGGTCATCACGAGCGGGTATCCGAGTCCGAAGATCACAGCCGTGATGAGCGTGAAGAGGATGGAGGTCTTCCAAACCGAGTGCACGGCGGGACTCCGTGCAGGCTCTTGATGTTGCGCCTCGGCGATTCGTTGCGGAACTTGCTGCATCGTTGTAGCCATGATAAGTGTAAAACCTCCTGTGAAATCGCCTACGCCAAATGCATCGCGCCCAGGCACACGTCGATCACCCAAATGCCTACAAACGGAAGCATGATGCCGCCCACGCCGTAGATCAGCAGATTGTTGCGCAGCAGAATATCGGCCGCCTTGGGTTCG
>JBAWFY010000455.1:0-2424 GCA_049592335.1 Occallatibacter sp. | reverse complement strand
CCTGCGACGACGCGGCCGTTGCGCAGTCCGTGCTTGGCTATTACGGACGCGGCGAGGTGCGCGTCACCTGGAACGTAGACGGCGCAACGATGCAGCAGACCTTCGCCATCGGACCCTCGCAGCCGCGCAAGCTGACGCGCCAACCTCCCGATGTGCAATCGAATTCCAAAGGCGGAATCGTTCTCATAGCACCGCAGCCGATCATCGTGTCGGATAGTCCGCCCTTCAGCCCGTACTTCGACACGCCGTCGCCGCTCACCACCAAGGCGCTGGGAATGCATTCCGTCAGTGTGGAAGCCGATGTGGCGCCTGATCCTACACTGCCCAACCTTCCTCTGGGCGTCCGCGATAGCTTGAGCAAGATCGCAGGCGACCAGGGCAAAGGTATCGACGCATCGGCGTCCGCGCAGGCGCAATCCGTTCTCAACTCTCTATCTCCACCTGCCGGCAGCAATCTGCCGCCGCTCAAGATCGGTGTTCTATCCAGCTCCAACCGGAGTCTGTCGGGGCTGGGCTCTGTGCAATACGTCAACGACACGCTCGGGAAGATTGCGAAACTCACGCCGCCCAATCCTCCGCCCGACTCGCATGTTGCCTCGGACACGCGTCACTATGAGGTCGTACAGGCCGATCCGAACAAGCCCTGCAAGTTTCTCTTTCCGGTCACGAGTGGTGGAGCCTTCGAGGTTGAAGATCTTCAACTCAACGGTCAGGGCACGCAGTACTCCGGCTCCGGCAATCTTGTGGTTCATCTCGCCAACCAATCGAGTGGCGGCTACGATATTTATCCGCCGGTCCCGATCCAGTTCACCAACTGGAGCGTTCCCGACGGCCAGACCGTCGCATCGGGAAGCTTCGACGTCTCGCCCGGCATCACGTTGCGCGCAAGTGTCCCCGGCGTGAAGGGCACCCTCGATCGCATTCAGGGACACACTTCTTCAAGAGGCGGCGCGGCTCAGGGTGAAGTGGACGCAACCATGAGCCTGACTCTGGCCGACGACACGCTGCGCGAGCCAGGCGAAGTGCCTGTTTCGTGGAGCGGAGTGGCTTCGGAATTGCATGCGAACGGAGATTGGATGAAGGAAGGGCTCACGATGCCTTCCACCATCATTGGATGGAGCGCCTTTCAGATGCAGTCGAACGATGTGCGCATCGACCTGAGCCACAACGCCGGCGATGCCGGAGGCTATCTTTGCTCGGGCCTGAGCGGCGGCGACTGGGTGGGCGTGCGCTTCCCTACCCTCACCATCGTTCCCTATACCATGGGACTTGTTTCGTCGTCCGCATTGGCGCCCACGGTCAACGACTGGGGAGTCGTGGGCCACAGCCTCTGCGGCAACCTCACTACAGGTCCGTTCCAGGCTGCGTATGAAAGCGGTAGCGTCGCATTCCAGAAACTCGTTGCCACGGCACAGCCCGGCCAAGGAGATTTCAGCGCCACCTACTACGGCATGGACATCTACGTTCCCTGGCTCGACACGCACATCACCGGCGACGCGCATCTGCAATCCGGTGGCGGGCAACAGGCGTCCATTACATTTCCAACCGGCGCGCCTTCGGTGACCAAAACCTACGGCAACATCTCCTTTACCGCGAAGAACCTCGAATTCACGCAGGTGCTGGGACACAGTTGGGCCGTGCAGACTTCCACGGCCTACACATTCTCTTCGGAAGGCAAAACCTTCGCCACGATTCCTCTGACGCCGTTCTACTTCGGCATGGACGGCCGCGCATATCTGGCAAATGGCGCGACCTCCATCGATGTGCCGCTTGGCGGCAGTTCCACGCTCGGCCCCACGCCTGTCGATCTCGTTTCCGCGCACATCGACATGCCGATCAACGGCGATCAGGTTTTTAGCGCGCAATTCAGCACGCACGTTCACTTGTCTGAGGTGATGCCCACAGCGCCCATGCAGGTGAACTACGCGATGACCCAGTCGGGAACGAACTTTACCGCGCAGGGCCCGCAGAGCTCGCCCTTCACTCTCGATTTGCCTTACCCCTCTGGCCAGCCGACCTCCGAAGCGAAAATCCATCCGGTCTACAACAGCAGCAGCAATGGTGGCACGAGCGAGTATTCCGGCACCGTGGATCTGAGCGAGCTTGGCGGTCCGCCAATGACGGGGCAGTTCCGCCTCGGCTACGGCAACGGACACGACTATTGGCTCGCGCGCGCCACGATCGGCCTCGGCGACACGGGAATTCCGATTGTTAATGTTCCTGTTCCGGTGATGAATCTCTATTCAATCTCCGGGGGCATGGGTCATAACTTCCCGCTCAATGCGTTTACCGACACGGGCGACCTGAACGCTGCTAGTCCCGTCTACGACAACTCATTCCTCTTCTATGCTGGTATGCAGGTGGGTATGCCCGACCGCTTCACCTACACGCTCGATGGCGATCTTACGATCAAAGCCACAGGTC
>JBAWFY010000454.1:0-2962 GCA_049592335.1 Occallatibacter sp. | reverse complement strand
GTCGAGGCCTTTGGCCACCTCCGTGGCATTAAACCAGTCGCCGTCCTTGATGGGGAACGTAGCGCGCAGAGCCTTGACGTTGCTGATCTGCTTGTTGCCGGTAAAGGTGATCGTGCCCAGCCGGTAGCGCCCGCCTTCTTCAACCGTCAACTGAATATCGATGCGCTTGCCCTTGCGCGGCCTGAAGGTGAACCAGTTCAATCCGCCTTCGTCGCGGATCTGGGTCTTCGGCTCTTCCACCGCGGCCTCCGCGTAGCCCTTGTCGCGGTAGGCCTGGCGCACGCGTTCCGTATCCTCCTCGAGCTTCGAGGAGTCGTAGGTCTGCGAGAAAAGGTCTTCGAAGATGATGGAGTAGGGAATGCCGATGGGCTTCAGATTCTTCATCGACCGGCGTAGATAAAGGCCACTCAGGTGCCTATTGCCGACGAACTCGATCTTACCGACCTTCACCACCGGGCCTTCCTTGATGTTGAAGTTCACCTGCACCGAGGCCGGCGGAATGGTCTTGACGTCCGTTTTGATGGTGGCGAACTGGTGGCCGTGCTCGGCAAGCATCTCCTTGATGACGGTCTCCGCCTTGGTGATCTTGGTGGGGTCATACTGGCTTTCGACGGCGAGCCCGACCTTCTCTTTCTTAAAGCGGTCGAGCACGTCGGACTGCGAAACCACGTTCAGTCCCTTGTAGTTGATCTCACGGATGGAGGGTTTCTCGCGGACAAAAACGTTCAGGATGACGCCCTTTTCGGTGTCCTCGCGCTCGATGCGCAGATCCTCGAAGTACCCGGTGTTCCAGAGCGAGTGAAAATCCCGCTCGATCGAAATCGGATCGTACGTATCGCCGGGATGCGTGAACATCCGGGCCAGTATGGTTTCCTTGGGAATGCGCCGGTTGCCGATCACTCTGATCTGATCGATGGTGTCAGACGTCGAGGCCGGATTCTGGGCCAACGCCGCGCAGGCCACCGACGCCAGAACCAGAAGCACGGCAAAGCGCGCCATGAAAGTGTGCCTTATCTTCACCGGGTTTGATCCCTGCGGCAAGCACAAATAATCTTTCGAACGGTCGTTCTGCTTCACGGGAAGAATATGCACACCCTCAATGCTTAAAAATCTTGCCGTACCTGTAGGAAAACTCGATTCTACAAGACCGCGGTGACTCCGCCCAAACTCCCAAGGCCCACTTCCAACTCCCGCGGGCAGGGAGCGAATCTTCCCGGAAGGTTTTTACGGCGTGCGAATCGTTTCTTTCCCGCAGAGTCCCTGCCACGCCAAACGCCGCAACAAGGTTGAACCCCTGGCTGCAATCCATGTTCCAGTCTACCGGACACAGGCGGGTCGGCGTCAGCGTTGTCTCTTAGACGCGAGGCTGGGGCATAGGTCGTATCGGCAATATGGGAGCGGCGGCGCTATAGGAGAAAACCGAACCTTTTGCCCCGCAGGACGATCTAAGAAAGCAGAATCGGGATTTTCTGAAACAATCGGCCTCGAAGTGCGCGGTCGTATGATGGCTTCAGCTACCGTATTCTGTTCACGTGGGAGTTTGGCCGGTCTGCACCTGTCTGCGATCCGGCCACAGCGCGGCGCGCCGGCACGAACCGCTCGGAGTTGCACCGGACCAGGAAAGAATCAGGGCTCGCATGCAGTCCGATTACGGGCAATACTGCGGGCACGCCGGCCGAGGAGCATAAACCAGCCCTATGATGTGGATTGTCCGGCTTGCGCTTAGGCGGCCTTACACCTTTGCCGTCTTTGCCTTGCTGATCCTGATCCTTGGCGTCTTCAGCATCGAATCGATGCCGGTGGACATCTTTCCCAACATCGATATTCCGGTCGTCACGGTGGTATGGAACTTCACCGGCATGTCGGCCGATCAAATCGCCAACCGCATCGTGACCAACTCCGAGCGGGGCATGACCACAACCGTAAACGATATCGACCACATCGAGTCGCAATCGCTGGTAGGCGTCGGCCTGATCAAGGTCTTCTTCCATCCCCATGTGAACATTGCGGCGGCCGTGGCGCAGATTACCTCGATCAGCCAGGTTCAGTTACGCTCTCTGCCGCCGGGCACCTTTCCTCCGTTCATCATCCAGTACAACGCATCCAGTGTGCCGGTGCTGCAGTTGGGGCTATCCGGCCCGGGCCTCACAGAGCAGCAGTTGAACGATGTGGCCACCACCACCATCCGCGTGCAACTGGCAACAGTTGAAGGCGCGCAATCGCCCTACCCCTACGGCGGCAAACAGCGCCAGATTCAAGTGGATCTCGATTTGGCTGCATTGCAAGCGCGCGGCCTTTCGCCTGCGGACGTGGTCAACGCGCTCTCCACGCAGAACGTAATCGCGCCTTCGGGAACCATCAAGCTCGACCGCTTTGAGTACCAGGTGGAGACCAACTCCGCGCCAACCCTCGTCGACGCGCTCAACAATTTGCCTGTCAGAACCGTCGACGGCACGGTGGTTTATATCCGCGACGTGGCCCACGTGCGCGACGGATATCCTCCGCAGACCAACATCGTCCGCGTCGACGGCCGCCGCGCCGTGCTGATGAACATTCTCAAAATCGGCTCGTCCTCCACGCTGGACATTATCAAGGGTGTGCGGCAGATCGTCTCCAGTCCCACCCTCAAGGGCCAATTGCCGCCGCAGATGAAGATCGTCCCTGTCTCCGACCAGTCGATCTTCGTGCGTAATTCCATCAAGGGCGTCATTCACGAGGGGCTCATCGCGGCCTGCCTGACGGCGGTCATGATCCTGGTCTTTCTCGGCAGTTGGCGATCCACGCTCATCATTGCCGTGTCGATTCCGCTTTCGATTTTGTGCTCGCTCGCCGTGCTCCACATGCTGGGCGAAACCATCAACATCATGACCCTCGGCGGCCTGGCGCTGGCCGTGGGCATCCTGGTGGACGACGCCACGGTGGCCATCGAGAACATCAACCGCTATCTGGAGGAGGGCAAGGA
>JBAWFY010000453.1:0-1758 GCA_049592335.1 Occallatibacter sp. | reverse complement strand
CCGCAATGCCATTCGATCCGTTCACGATCAGCGTCGGAATGCGCGTGGGCAGCACCGACGGCTCATCCGTCGTTTCATCGAAGTTGGGAACCATGTCCACGGTTTCCATCTCGATATCGGCCATCATCTCTTCGGCGATGCGCTCCATGCGGCATTCGGTATAACGGTAAGCCGCCGGCGGATCGCCATCCACCGAACCGAAATTTCCCTGGCCATCGACCAGCGGGTAGCGCAGCGACCACGGCTGCGCCATGCGCACCAGCGCGTCGTACACAGAAGAGTCCCCGTGCGGATGGTACTTCTTCAAACACTCGCCCACCACGCCGGCGCACTTCGAATATTTCTTGTTGTGCTGCATCCCCTCGCGGTCCATCGCCGTAAGGATGCGGCGATGAACGGGCTTCAACCCGTCGCGAGCGTCGGGCAGCGCGCGCCCAATAATCACCGACATCGAGTAGTCGAGATAGGAGCGGCGCATCTCCTCTTCAATGTTGATGGGAATGAGATTCGTGCCGCCGGGAGGGTTCGCTCCGCCGAGGGGAAGCTGGGGATTCTGGTCGTCTGCCATAGTGTTTTGAGGGCGTGCAGGAAAGCGGCAAAAAAGTCCGGAAAAAAGCAGGGCCGGATCCGCAGCTCTTCCCTCCTATTTTAGAAGTTCGACCCCACTCTTAGCAAGGCGGAACGAAGGAAATAAGTTCTTATTTTTCTTGTCGTTAGGAGGACGTCTCCGCCCTCCGAGACGCGCGTCAAGATTCAGACAAATCATGCCCCGTTTTGCACAGAAAAAGTGCTTCTCAGCGCCATCATTTTTAACGCTCAAAACACGATTGAAGGTTTCGACGACGGCTCACACCGCCCTCAGATCAGCGACGGCAAACTCAATACGCACAGCACCGCCTGCAGCACGACAACCGCCCCCGCGGCGGCCAGAGCCCACCGTCCGCGCGGATCGTCATACGCATCCGCGAACACGCCGCCCACAAACGTCAGCAGAAAAGGCTGCGCCCAGAGCCAAGGGCTTCCCGGCGAGCCTGTCATCACCAACGCCATGCAGACCAGAGCGCAAAGCAGCGGCGCCGTATTGCCGAAGTAGCGCGATCTGCGCGCGCCCAAATACAACACCACTGCGGCGCAAGTCGCCAGCGTGATTCCCGCATTGCTCATCGTGCCAAAAAATCGCCGCGCCGGATCGAGCGAAAACCAAAGAAATCCCGCCCCGGAGCGAAAAACGTAGCTCGACGCGTCGACAGAAAATCCGTAGCAGGCAAACAACAGCACCACCGCCCCAACCGAGGCCAAAAGCATCACCGGCAACACCTGGCTCCTGTGCCCCTCCGCCACCCAAATCATCATCACCAGTCCCAGAATCGCGGCAACCGGCAGCGCCACAATGTGCGCAGCCGCCCCCACTCCCAGAATCACCGTCAGCAGCACGATCCGCGGCCGCCATTTTCCACCCCAGCGACGAAGACCTGTCGCCGGGGACCCCGGTTTACGCCGCGGGCCCTGCATCGCGTGGGCAACGCCGATGCAGGTATACACGCCGCCGTACAGGCCCAGCGCGGCCAGCACTTCTGGGTTCGGCGTCACGCACGCGCGCAAGACTGCCGGCGAAAAACAATAGAGCGCCAGCGCCGTGTATCCACCCAAATTTCCGTAGAGCCGCCGCGTCACCCACCAGATGCATCCGCCCAGCAGAAAGCCCGCAAACAGAAACGGCAGCCGCATCAGCAGCAGGATGTGCGTCATCTGATGGCG
>JBAWFY010000452.1:0-5310 GCA_049592335.1 Occallatibacter sp. | reverse complement strand
GTTGCTGTGAGGCCGGGCTCCGAAATGCTTACGCTCACAGTTACGGAGCCATTAAACCCTCCAGACGGGGTTAATGCGTATCCCACCGCCTGGCAAGTGCCCGCGTAGATGCCCGCGTCGGATTCTGGCAACTGCCACGAAATCGTGAAGCTCCCGACGACTGGCACGGTGAGCATGACCACTTTGGTATAGGTCGGTCCTCCGTCATTCATGGTGCCGGTAACCGTGATGGGGTAGGTCCCCGCTGCCGTACCTGCGGCCACCTTGATGGTCATGGTGGTTGAACCGGTCGGCATCAATATTGAGGAACTGAAGCTCACAGTAACTCCGGATGGCTGCCCCGTAGCCGATAAGTTCACTGACGGCGTGCCAGGACCATTTGCTTCGCTGACTGTGATGGTAGACGTACCGCTGCTGCCCGGCGATATTGTGACCGTCGCTGGGGAAACAGAGAGCGTGAAATTGTTAACGAACGGCGACCATGTCGACGAATTTGTGAGACCGCCTCCGGTGCCCGTCAAGGTGATTGGATAGGATCCGGACGGCACGCTTGTCGTGGCACAGACATCGATGGCATTGGCGATGTTGGGATCCAGGACCCCGGTGAGGCCGGGCTCCGAACTGCTGGCGCTCACGTTAATCTGCGCATTGAAGCCCCCGGACAGGGTGATCGTGTACGGGACCGTCTCGCAACTCCCGGCAACGAAGGATATTTCCGACTGTGGCACCTGCCATGAAATCGTAAAGCTCCCAGCGGCATGAGCGCTTTGTGCCCCGGCTGCGAATCCGGCGAGCAACAATGCCATGATCAGGTGAAATCCACGTAGCTTGGTTAGGCACCGACCGGTTGACCGATTTAGCTGTGCTTCACTTGTCATGACAATGTCCTTTCGCTTGTTTGCAGAAAGATTGAAAGATTTCCTGTTAAGAATCGTGCAAGAGCGCGATCCGATGACCCTGCGTAACCATTAGTCAAGGCTGCAGTTCATTCTGTGCCCCAGTTCCCATAACCTCGCGGTCATTGACGATGCAAGAACGCGTCAGAATCAACCCTTATGTGCAGAATTCGCCTGATACTCGTATTTCCGTGGAAGAATAGCAACGAGCTTACTAGGTGGGCCCGTACAGCTGTTATCCAATCACTTGGTCGAAGAACGCGCTACTATGCGCCATGCGGCAGGAGAGGATAAGATTTGGGGAAATGTGATTCACTGATCACTCGTACAAGAATGTTTGTCACGAGGTGCGGCATTTAATCAATATCAACTGCATATTTACCGCTTGGCAATCACGGTAAAGGCAGTCAAGCGCTTTGTCAACTTAAAGATTTACACAGCCTCTCCGCCCACGACTTAAAGCTAAATGAGAAACCGTCATTAACAGCCTTTGGAGTGCATCCCGCCCGCGTCAACCCCCATCCTCTTCACTCCCGCCCCATCCCATTCACCACAAAAGCACTTATTCCCCCGCCCGAATTGCCGGTTAATTCCGCCAAAATCCTATCCTTATCTCAGGAGCCTTGCAGAAGCCGCGGAAGCGGGCGATTCCTCCCTCGCTCCCTTGCTACCTGTTTTCCGGAGCCGCAACCATGAAAAACATCACCGTCAAAGTCACCGATGTCACCTATTTCCGCGCTCGCGTCTGGGCCGCGGAACACAAGACCTCCGTCTCCGCCGCAGTCACTTGGTTTCTTTCAACCCTGCCCACGCACAAAGGCGCCGCCCGCCAGTTCTCGCAAGCGGACGCTGGAAACGACCACGAATCTCCCTCCGCGCCCCCGAGCGCCTCATCGCCAACCACTCCGAAAAGCTGCTGATTTTCAAAAAAGCGCAAAAAACGGCTGTGCAACTGTGCTGCTCGCAAGTCAATGCGATGCAAGCACCTGCAGCCAAAATCGCGTACTGGCACAGAAACTGTGCAACTGTGCTCAATCATCAATTGCCCTCGTTACACTGGAACTATGATTCACGTTTTTCGGCCCATCCCCGCCGCGCAATTGAAGTTACTCGTCTTCGATCTCGACGGCACGCTGATCGACTCGGCGCAGGACCTTTGCAACAGCGTGAATGCGGCGCTCGCCGAGTTCAACATGGGCCCGCTCCCCGATCCAACCATCGCCGGCTTCGTTGGCAACGGTGCGCCCCTGCTCATGCGCCGCTCGCTGGCCATGGCCACAAGTTCCACGGTCGAAGAAGTAAACGAAGACCTCTTCAACAAGGCCTACGCCTTCTTCTTGCAGTACTATCGCGAGCACAAACTGGATTTCACCTACGCCTACGACGGTGTGCTCGAAGCGCTGAAAGCGCTGCACGAATTACACAACGCGACCGGAAGCGCCCGAAGAACCATGGCCGTGCTCACCAACAAACCCGTGCGCCCCGCGCGCGGCATCTGCGAGGGGCTCGGCCTCGCCAATTACTTCCTGCATATCTACGGCGGCGACAGCTTTCCAGTGAAGAAGCCCGATCCGCATGGCCTGCGTTCCTTAATGCTCGAAACCGGCGCGCGGCCGGAAGAGACGGTGATGGTCGGCGACAGCAAGGTGGACGTCGAGACCGCGCGCAACGCGGGAACATGGTCGCTCGGTTGCAGCTTCGGCTTCGGCACCAGAACTCTGGCTGAGAATCCCCCCGACGTGCTGGTCGATTCAGCCCTCGAATGGACCGAAGTGCTGGCGCCTGGATAGAGCCGGCGAAATGGAAGAGTCTTCAATCGGATATTTTTCAAAGCATTTATTTATCGAATAAACGCCGGTTTTTCTTCGTTTTGAGAGAGCTGCGGCTTTAACGCAGATTTGAATGTGTTCAAAATAGTCTTGACTCCCGTCGGGGACTGGCGTACGCTTATTTTGAACGTGTTCAAATATATCCAAGGAGGTCAATATGCCCCTTCCTGCTCAAGGCCACGATCTCGCAGCTTACTACTGCGTCTATCTCGCTGCTTGCGCCATTCTCATCGTGTGGCGCGGTGCGATTCTGCACCGCGCCGGCGCTCTGTTTCTAAACGACGCTTTTCAAGGCAACCAGACGGTCGCAGGGGCCGTGGCGCGTTTGTTGGATATCGGCTTTTATCTGGTCAGCGCCGGTTACGTTGCGCTCACCTACCAGACCATGTGGCCCGTCAATGACTTTGCCACAGTCGCCAAGATTGTAATTAGCAAGATTGGCGGCCTCATGCTGCTGATGGGTGTGGCTCACGTCTTCAATCTCCTGCTGCTGGCGCTTTTTCGGCAGAGGCGTACCGTTGGCGTCACCCCTGCCGCGGGAGCATGAGATGACACGCCAGACGCCCAAATCCGAAGAAACCCGCCGGCGTATCCTGGCCGCGTCGTTGCGCGTCTTTCGCGAGCGCGGCGTCGAAGCCGCAACGATGCGCGAGGTCGCGTCCGCAGCCGGCGTTGCCGTGGGTGCGGCCTACTATTACTTTGACTCGAAGGATGCCATCGTCATGGCCTTCTACCAGCAGGCCCAGGATGAAATGGCGCCCGCGCTTGAGGAGATCCTCAGCCGGGCGCGCACACTCGATCAGCGGCTGCGCGGCATCATCGGCCAGAAGTTCACCTACTTCGCGTCGTACCGCGCGTTGGTGGGCACGCTTTCATCGCACAGCGATCCTGCGCACCCGCTTTCGCCTTTCAGCAAAGCAACTGCTCCCATCCGCGAGCGGGATATCTCCTATTTCGATCGCGCCGTTTCCGATTCCCGGCTGCGCTTGCCGGCGTCGATTCTCCCGTATCTGCCCCGCCTGCTTTGGCTCTATCAAATGGGGCTTATGCTCTTCTGGGTCTACGATCACTCGCCTCGTCAGGCGCGCACGCAGTTGCTATTCGACAAGACGTTGAGCATGATGCTCCTCGTCCTGAAAATTGCGGGACTACCATTGCTCAGGCCACTGCACCGCACGACAGCGGAGTTGCTCAAAGCCATTTACGGAGACGCATGATCATGAATGAACGTCCCCTGCGCATCGTGCTTCCCGGCGGCAGCGGCCTTTTGGGTCATTTGCTCGCGCGCCGCTTTCAGGAGCGCGGCCATCACGTGACAGTGCTGACCCGCGGCCCTTATGCAGCCCCATGGCAAACCGTGCACTGGGATGGCAATTCTCCCGGTCCATGGGTGGAGACGCTCGATGGTGCCGACATCTGTATCAATCTTGCCGGACGCAGCGTTAACTGCCGGTACAACGCCCGCAACCGGCAAGAGATTTACCAGTCGCGCATTCGCTCCACCCAACTCATCGGCAACGTGATCGCAGGACTCGTGCGCCCGCCGCGGCTGTGGCTCAATGCGTCTACCGCGACCATCTATCGCAACGCTCTCGACCGGTCGATGGATGAAGCCTCCGGCGAGATTGGCGGCTACGAAACAATTGACGGCTCGCGTCCCGCGCCTGAAACCTGGAACTTTTCCATTCAGGTGGCGCGCGATTGGGAGAGCGCGCTTTTCCTCGCGCGCACGCCGCACACGCGCAAAATCGTCCTCAGAACATCGATTGTGTTCAGTCCCAGTTCCGGCAGCGCCTTCGCTATCATGTCGCGGCTGGTCCGCGCAGGCCTCGGCGGCCCGCAGGGTAACGGCCGGCAGTACATCTCGTGGATGCATGAGACCGATTTTGTCCGCGCTGTCGAGTTCCTGATCGATCGCGAGGAGATCGACGGCCCGATAAATCTTGCTGCGCCCCACCCGCTACCCAACCGCGAGTTCATGACCGCGCTGCGCGAGGCGTGGGACGTGCCCAACGGTCTTTGGGCGCCTACTCCACTAATCGAGATCGGCTCGTTCCTTCTGCGCACCGAATCGGAACTCGTGCTGAAGAGCCGGCGCGTCGTGCCGCGACGCCTGCTGCAAGCAGGATTCCAGTTTGAATTTCCAACCTGGCCCGAGGCCGCAGCCGACCTTGTGCGGCAGTGGCGGAAGGGCAGGGAGCAAGAGAGCTAGTTGTGGAGTGTCAGCAGGTTGTTCCGATTCAAGCCCGCCCTTGAAGCCGGAGTGTTGAGGTGGAGGCTGGCATGGGGTCGGTGGAAGTTGTAGTCACGTAGCCAGAGTTGGAGCCGGGTTTCTCTTTCCATCCAGTTTTGATAGGTCCGCGCATAAGCCCATTCGCGCGGCGCGGTCTGGATGAAGCACTCGGCCTTTCCGTTGGTGCGCGAGGTGCAGGGCCGGGTGACGCGGTGCTTGATGTTGCGCTGCGGCGCTTGAGGCTAACTTGGAAAAAGCCGATCAGGGTCTCGGTGTAGGCGAGCTTGCCTTGCGCCTGGGAGATGGCGCTAATCAGTTCGCTGGTGTCCTGCGGGGAGAGTCGGCCATCGGG
>JBAWFY010000451.1:0-2133 GCA_049592335.1 Occallatibacter sp. | reverse complement strand
GATTCTGACGATGAAAGAGGCCATCAGCGAAACACGACCACTCGTACTGGACTCGCTGCTGAAGGTTTCCGCCAACTTCTGTGCCGTCACCGAATGGGCACCTCTCACTGCGGAAAAAGCCCGCAAGGAAGTGAACAAACGCCGCAAGCACTTCAACATCTCGAAGACCGGTTTCGTTTCCCAGCTCGGCAACGATCCTGCCAAAACCAATCCCCGCGATGTACTGGTGGATGAATCGAAACAAGCCGACATCGAAAACCTGGGCGATTGCCTTCGCGCTCTTGGCGACGGACAGCAACTTGGGGAATTCTCACTGACCATCGTGCTCTACGACAAAGACCGTCAAACCGTCGATCAGCTTGTAGGCGAGTTCGCAAGCATCTTTACCAACGCGGATGGCACCCTCTTCGTCGAAACATACAACCAGCTCAACGCCTACTTCGCCATCATTCCAGGTGGCTATGGCTTCAATCTGCGCAGACTGTACCTGCTGAACACCAATTACGCGGACTTGAGTTTCCTGTTCACGATCCTGTCGGGCGAGAAGACAAACAAGTACCTGGGCACGGAGTACCTGGCGGTTCTCGAGACAGACAACGACACACCATACTTTCTCAACCTGCACTGCGGCGAAATCGGCCACACGCTCATCCTTGGACAAACAGGATCTGGGAAAACTTTTTTCAGCGTCTTTTTGGTCCAGAATGCACAGAAGTACCAGCCGCAGACGTACATCTTCGACATCGGCGGCAGCTACGAATCTGTGACGGCGATCTTCGGCGGAACCTATCTCAACGTGGGGCGCGAGTCCCGCGATTTCACGATCAATCCGTTTGCGCTCGCCCCGTCGCCCGAAAACCTGCAATTTCTGTTCAGCTTCTTCCGCGTCCTGATCGAAGGCCGGGATCAACGCTATCGGATGGATTTCAAAGAAGAGCAGAAGCTGTGGAACGGCATCGAGCGCATGTACACCCTGGATGCCGGGCAGCGCACAGTATCGAACCTCGCCAGCATCATCGGCGAGTTGAAGGACCGGCTGCATCGCTGGACCCGCGCGGGCCAATACGGGTTCCTCTTTGATAATCCCGAGGACACGCTCTCATTCAAGGACTTCCAGACCTTCAACTTTCAAGGATGGGGCGATGCACCAGAACTTCTGGAACCATTGCTGTTCTATGTGCTCCACCGCGCGTCGAACCAGATCGCCAATCTCGCGAAACTGGGCTCCTTCAAGATGTTTCTGATGGACGAGGCGTGGCTCTTCTTCAGGAACGAGACCATCCGCAGCTACATCGTCCAAGCGGAAAAGACGTGGCGTAAGCACAAGGCCGCCATGATCCTCGCCACGCAGTCCCTCAAGGAATTGCAGGATTCGGGGCTGCTGCCGGTGGTTGCCGAGTGCTGCCCCACCAAAATCTTTCTGGCGAATCCGGAGATGGACCGCTCGGTGTACGCCGAAGTATTTCATTTGAACGACACGGAAGTGGAGCTGATCGCCGGCCTTATTCCGCCGGGGCAAATGGTCATTCGCCAGGTGCACGGTTCCAAAAAAGTCCGCCTCATCGTCGATCCCATCACCTACTGGATGGCGACCAACAACGCCAACGACAACCTGAAGAAGTGGAAGTTCTTCGAGCAATTCGGATTTGCCGATGGACTGCGCCGTCTCGCCGAAGAATCCGAAGGCCGGCGTTGCGCCGCCAACGTAACCACCCCGAACCTCACAGGAGTTGCCGCATGAAACACACATTGATCTTCATCGCCGGGCTTGCCCTGGCTCTCCCTCCCCTTGCAGCCACAGCGCAGGATGCCGCGGCCCGCACTGTGCAGTATCACTCCCAGGATATCGTTCCAATCCGCGCAAAGCTGAAATACACCACGTTGATAGAGGTTCCGGCAACCGAGAAGATCATGGAAGCCGCGACGGGCGACAAGGACTTCTGGGTCGTAGATGTCGTGGGCAATTTTTGTTTCGTGCATCCCGCGAAGGCGGGCATCAGTTCGAATCTCAACCTGATCACCGACAAGGGCAACATTTATAGCTTCACCCTGCAGGACGTGTCCGGCACTGCGGATACACCGGACCTGAAGGTCATCGTCGATCCTGCTGACCGGTCCTCCATCGTCGCGGCC
>JBAWFY010000450.1:0-2289 GCA_049592335.1 Occallatibacter sp. | reverse complement strand
CTTCTGGAACTCGGCAATCGCCTGGTCCAGCACGTTGTTCGGTGTTGTGGCTCCTGCCTCGCCGTTCTCGCCTTCACCCAACTCGCGCAGGTAGATCCGGCCCAGCAGCTTGTGCGCATCGATGTCTTTGGGCGCGGTCTTCAGGAGCGCGCGTGCCGTGGTTTCTGCGTCGCGCACGCGCCCGATGCGAAAGTAGAGATCGGCCAGGTCGTCGGCCAGCTCCGCCGAGTTCGGGTCGGCATCGAGCGCCAGCTTGTACTCTTCGATAGCCTTGTTGACTTCGTCCGTTCGCCCGTCCGAGATCGCATCGTCCTCATACACTGAGGCCAGCGCCAGGTGATAGTACGCCTGAGCTAGTTTGGACTGGGTAGATGGAGCCCCGTTCGCCGCTTCCCCGGCCTGGGAGCTAGCGGGACCCGCATTCGCACCGGGCTTCGCGGCCGCCGCACTAGCGAGTGTAGCAGCTGGTTGCGTCTGCTGGGTCTTCGCCAGCCTGGTTTGCGCGCAGACCGCTGCGGAGAAAATCAAGAACAAAAAGGCGGGGGCGATTTTGCGCCCAAGACTCGGAAGGGTGGTCATTTTTCTCATCATGCAGGGGGATCCCCACGTTCCTCTAAGCCGGCACAGCGTGATTCGCGCTCGCGGACACCGGAAACGCGGCGCAGACTCCCGGCTACCGGTCAGCCGGGTGACTCTGCCTACCGTTAGAGACGATTTTACGCGCGATTCGTTGTGCGTGCGCGGCGGCATCGCGAATTTTGCCCACTTTCAGCTTTCAAGCCAGTGCCGGTCGTGCGCGCACGCGAATGCGTCCTGGAGTGACTCGAATGCGATCAGTGACGGAAGTGCCGGATGCCCGTGAAGACCATGGCTACGCCCAGTTTGTCGGCAGCCGCAATCACATCCTCATCGCGCACCGAGCCGCCGGGCTGGATCACCGCCGTCGCTCCGGCCGCGGCCACTGCCTCCAGACCGTCGGCGAACGGGAAGAACGCGTCCGACGCCGCGACGCAGCCCTTCAGCGGCAAAACGGCCTTCATGGCGCCGAACTTTGCCGCGTCCACCCGGCTTATCTGTCCCGCCCCCACCCCCAGCGTCTGCCCGTCCCGCGCATAGACGATCGCATTCGACTTCACGTGTTTACACACGCGCCAGGCAAAGAGCAAACTGCGCAGTTCCTCGGCCGTCGGCGGACGCCATGTGACGACTTTGAGTTCCGACTCCGTGATGCTGCCTTTGTCGGCATCTTGCAGCAGCAACCCTCCAGAAACGTACTTCACAACAGGACGAGCCGGTACCGCCTTCACTTCCACCAGGCGCAGATTTCTCCTACCCGCAAAACGCTCGCGCGCATCGGCCGTAAATGCAGGCGCGGCGATCGCCTCCACAAACAGCTTGGCAATCTCTTCCGCGGCAGCCCAGTCTACCTCGCGATTGATGCCGATCACGCCTCCGTAGGCCGACACCGGATCGCATTCGAGAGCCTTCTTGTAGGCTTCGAGAATCGACGCTCCCGTTGCTGCGCCGCAGGGATTCGTGTGCTTCACAATGATGCAGGCAGGCTCGTCAAACTCTGCAGCAAGTTCCCAGCAGGCGTCGAGATCGACGAGATTGTTGAAGCTCAGTTCCCTGCCCTGGAGTTGTTGAGCGCCCGCTATACCGAGACCTGTGCCATCGCTATAGAGCGCCGCGCGCTGGTGAGGATTTTCGCCGTAGCGCAGTGCCTGCGCCAGCGGCAAGTTGAGACGAAGAGTCTGGGGCAGCGCCGCATTGTCAAACACTGCGGGGGCTTCAGGAGCAGGCGAATCGGCGATTTTCTCGAGCGTGCTGGCGATTGCGGAGTCGTACGCAGAGGTTAAAGCAAAAGCCTGCTTCGCGAGCCGCCAGCGTGTAGAACGAGACAGCGCTCCACCGTTGGCCTTCAACTCCTCGATAAGAGCCGGATAGTCCGTCACCCGCGTCACAATCGCCACGTCTTCAAAGTTCTTCGCCGCCGATCGCACCATCGACGGGCCGCCGATATCGATGTTCTCAATGAGGTGCCCGAAGGCCACGCCTGGTTTTGCCGCCGTCTTCTCGAAGGCGTAGAGATTGACTACGACCATATCGATCGGCTCAATGCCGTGTGCCGCCACCGCTGCCTCGTGCTCCGCGTTGCCGCGGATGTAGAGCAGCCCGCCGTGCACGCGCGGATGCAGCGTCTTCACACGGCCGTCGAGCATTTCGGGAAAGCCTGTGAGCTCACTGATATCCTTCACCGCCAGCCCCGCCTCACGCAGAGCTTTTGCG
>JBAWFY010000449.1:0-2240 GCA_049592335.1 Occallatibacter sp. | reverse complement strand
GGCTTCACAAGGGGGAGACGCCAATCGGACGTACCAGCCCAAAAATCGCGTTTCTCATATCCGTAAATATCAGTTCCAGAAAACAGTTGCCGGGTGTAGTAGCCATTCGCGGCTAGCTCAAAAGGATGGTTCTTATCTCCCCATTCCCACGCAGTTCGGGCTTCGTAGCCGGGCTGCAGATTCTCCCGCTGAATTCCGTAGGCAATTTCACTTGTGACATCCCCTGCCTCGGGATCCAAGGCACCAAAACCGAGTTCCACACGGATGCCCCGCGGCATTTCAATTCTCTGTTCAATCGTGAGTTGCGGCAGCCACGTCCACAGGTTTCCGGCCCAGGCTAACGGCGGCTCTGCCACGGTAGCAAAGGATGTTGGCGAAAGAGGTGAAACCATAGGTGTTTCCAGGCCAGCTGTAATTTGCGTATGTGGCCAGTCCAAATCGATTTCGCCAGTTTTGATATGAAAGCTGGCATAAGGTTGGGAGGAACCGGGTGCATAGTTACCGGCGGCAAAGAAATCGGCGACAATCTGCGCAGTGCTTCGAGCGTTCCATATCCTTGGGCCGGTAGCGTCCACTCCCAATTGCGTCTGGTTAAAGGTTCCGCCCAGGGAGTGATGAGGATAGTAAATACCACGGTCCAGGGCGATTGTGGGAAGAGCGGGATTGTCCACGCTTCCGTCGACCACGTAGGCATTAAAAAGTACTAAGCCAGTTAGCTTAACTGGATATCGCGAGTAGGACCCAACTTTCGTTTGTTCGAGGGTCGCAATCTGAGTGTGCGTCATCTCCTGGTCGTTTCTCACCTGGTCCACCGCCTCACTGAGGGCGGCCACAGAGGCGGAATTCTCGCCCACGGCGCCTAACTGCTGGCGAAGCTGACCGACTTGGTTTTGCAGCTGCTCAATCTGGCGATGTGCTTCCAGGAGCTGTGCGCTTAGGTCGTTCAGTTTGCGCAGAACATCTGCCATGGTTGGTTGATCTGCGGAGGTGGACTGCGAAGAAGGCGAACCGGGAGGAGTTCGAGAGGTATCTGGTCCTTGCTGCAGTTGTTGGGCCTTGGCGTCACACAGGCCGATAACGACTGCGAGCAATAGAAGAGACATGCCTTTGCCCGCTTTGCGCGCGGTCATTTGTTGACATGCCCCCTTTCAAAGCGCCGGCAAAGGCGGACAACGAAGCGGAAGCCGCCGATCGGAGAGTCGACAAGCGCACAGCAGGGGAAAAGCAGATAATTCGAAGGATCTCGACAGTTGCTGTGGCGTTTGCGAACGGGAAAGCCAGCGGTCCATTCAGTATACTCCGCGGGCATCGCAGATCGCACCGAATGTTCTAATCAACACTCGAAGGTCACCAAGAACCGACCAGGTTGCGACGTATTGCACGTCGAGTGCAATGCGGCGTTCATAGGGAAGAGAGGCTCGCCCACTGACCTGCCACAGACCGGTCATACCAGGCTTGGCTGCAGTGTAGAGACGGTCGCCCGCGCCAAATCGCTTTAACTCCTCCTCGATCACGGGTCGCGGTCCCACTAAACTCATCTCACCGGCGATTACATTGAGCAACTGAGGAAGCTCATCGAGATGCGTTCTCCTTAAGAGCCGGCCGATGCGAGTGACACGAGGATCCTGGCGCAGCTTTTGATGCCGAGCCCACTCCTGGTGTGCATCGGGATCTCTCGCGAGATGCAGCGACAAGGCGTGGTCGGAGCCGTGAAACATGGTCCGGAACTTCCAAAGAAGGAAGGGACGCCGCCCCGTTCCCACACGGCGATGGCGAAAAAACACAGGCCCGGGAGAGCTGATCTTGACGAGGATGGCAATGGCGAGCCCAAGCATGAACGCAAGAGGAAGAATCGCCGCGGCAATGGCAAGGTCCATCGCCGGTTTAACGATTCGGTAGCCGATTCGCTGCGTCGGGAGCCGGAGCGAGTAACTTCTGGCTGGATCAAGAAGGACGCCCTCCTCCTGGCTCGCCTGGAGTTCATGGCCATCGGCGGTCGAAACCAAATGCATTCTCATAGCAGCCTCTCTCCACGATGCCGAAAACGGCGAGTCTGGAGTGTCAGCGATTTGTCACTACTTTGCACTTCCATTGACGGGCATAAGCGGCAGTTCCGACAGCCAGTAACCAGGGCGAGGCGCGGGAACGAATCCGATGACGGCTTGCGCTGTCGATGACGCTCAAGTTGGCTTCTGTGAACGAAGTTCGCCTATGCAAGCATTGACCGCGAGGCGTAGCCC
>JBAWFY010000448.1:0-2460 GCA_049592335.1 Occallatibacter sp. | reverse complement strand
GCATCAACGATAACTGCCAAGTCAATGTGGATCGGACCAATGCCATCTCCTCGCCGACGATCTATATGAAGCCTGGCGCAAAACTCAAGGTTGTAGTTTATAACGTAAGTCCCTTTGAGACACTTACGCTCGACCTAACCAGTCTGACTGCGGCGCTTCGTCCGGACGCAATTCAAACGGTGTTCAATTCCCTCACGCCGAATGCTTCCAAAGCTACAGGTTTGACAATACAAACATTCCCGCTCTTGCGCCTTGCTGCCGGTCCGCCTCCCGCGCAGAGTCTCGACGATCTGCTCAAAAGCGAAAGGACTGCGTTTTACGCGCAGAATCACGTCATTGATGAGACTGATGCGAGTCTGGTCCTTCAGCAGATAGGGTTAGTAGCGCAGGCACCGACGAGCCAGAGTTGCTTCCTCACTGTGGATACGACCACAGACGAATTTCCAAACCCGTGGTTCCAGACCGACGCGTGGAAAGCGGTGGTGGTGCAGAGGCTGAAAATTGCCTCTGATGGAACGGCCAAGACAGCTGCGGATATCTTAGCCGATGCGCAACCCGTTCAAGACCAGATCAATGGGATTGCCGACTCCGTTCAACAATGGAACGATTACACCGATCCGAACAGGAGCGGATTTCACAAACTTGACCCAGCCGATCGGCAGAAGCTGGACACCGCAAATCAGAATCTAAACACACTGAAGGTTCAACAATTCGCTCTCGTCGGCGATCAAAAACACCCCGGTAAGATCACGATCCGGGGGGACAACGGGGACGCCAATCATGAACAAGACCGTTTGAATGCGCTGTCAGGCGCGATCGCTTCGATCTCGACGGCACCCACCAATTCGGCGCAGACGCCTGCAGGAACGCAAAACAGCGTAAATCAATTTGTCATCAATGTTCCGAATAGCGGCAAAGCGTTCAATGTATCCGGTGTTTGGGCTCTCAACTATACCAATGTTCTATCCAACGCAATCACTCAGGTAACACAAACAACTTTTCCGCCGCAGGGCGGGACACTTGGTGCGAGCTATGTACAATTGGGATCGCCCGCAACGAAAACCCAGGCGATGTCGATCACCATACAATCCACTAACAGAGAGTGGGTTGAAGCGTCTGCGGGTTTTGTCGTTCCCTGGCGCGCTTATCACTCCTATACGGCAGCGGCCCAGGCGTCAGGTGGAAGCGTAGTCAATAATGTAGTCCAACAAACCCTCACGCACACGGTTGTACCAGCGGCTTTTGTGAACATAAACCTGCTTGAAATTCCAAACAGACGTGGGTCTTGGGCGTTCTTTCTTACACCATTTGTCGGCTACAACAATACGACTTCGGCGGTGGAAACGGGCATAGGGCCGTCCATATCCTGGCGGAGCATAGAGCTAAATCTCATGGCCGACTATGCGAACGACACTTACTTATCGGGCGGATTTACGGTGGGGCAAAGTCTGGGAGCTAGTAATCCCGCTTCGCCGCTGACGGCGAACGCCTACTCCTGGCGCTTTGCTCCGGGCATCAGCATTCGCGTTCCTCTCGGCAGCAGCACGGCCCCTCCTGCAACGGCGGGCCCAACGGGTGGTGGATCGGCTAGCCCGGCGAATTCGACGAAGGGTGGCGGCGGAAAGCATCACTAACAATCTTGACTTCGAGGGTGGGGCCAAGTCCGAAGCGAGATTGCTCCCCCTAGTCGCAGATTACGGTTCACGGTCCCATGTACCGACTACTTGGTAGGCTCGTCGGCTACTGGCGCTGACGCTGGGGGGACTTTGGGACCGATCAGGACGCCGTCGTCTAATGAGGCGGCTACCAGGTGGTCGCCGGCGGCGCGGATTAGGGCGATCTGGAAGCCGGTTTGCCACCAGACCCAGGTCATGGTTTTGGGGTCGATGGCGTAGATCTGGTCGCTCAGATTGGAGCTGACGAGGATGCGCTTGGAAACCGGGTCAACGCTGAGGTCGTCGATGTCGTTGAGCGGCAAGCGGTGAATCCAGAGCCAGGTTTTGCCGAGGTCGCGCGTGAAGTAGGCGCCCTCGCGCGCGCCGAGCCAGAGCGTGCCGTCGGGCGCGAAGGCGACGCGGTGAATGTGGGTGAGCATGGTGGGAATGCCGAGGGGCCACCAGGACTGGCCGGCGTCGTGGGAGATGACGACGGAGTCGTCACGCGCGGCGACCAGATCGTTGCCGTGGGCGGTGACGGAGAGAAAGTTGCCTTGGCCCATGACCGGGCCGCCCTGCCAGGTTGCTCCCTGGTCGTGGCTGGTAACGAGGCCGTAGCTGGTGGCCGCGACCCAGATGTCGCCGGAGACGTCGAGGGCGTTGATGAGGCTTTCGAGCTGGACGGGCGGGGCGGGGGCTTCTTTTTCTGTGTTGACGTTGGTGCCGCTGAGGTTCTGGGTGGTGGTTTTGAGGATGGTGTTGGCGATGGTGTTGCGGGGCTGCCAGGATGAGGCGGGGATGGAGG
>JBAWFY010000447.1:0-8055 GCA_049592335.1 Occallatibacter sp. | reverse complement strand
GGGAACTACCTGGCGCCGTCTATCGAAAATGTTCTGGGCATGGCTGAACCCGGATCTACGACAACCACGACCACTGTAACCATGGTTTCAGGCGCGAACAGCACAACCACTTCAACCACGCAGTCCGGCGCTGCGCCGGTGCTCACGGCTGAAGCGCGAAACGGCATCAGCACGGCTGTCGATGCATTGGGGCAGTTTTTCGTGAGCCGCACCGTGGCCAGGGAGTTGCCCGCGAAGATCGCAGCCATGGACCCCGCGGTTCAAGTATTCTGTACGGCCCTCGCCAACGACATCTCCGCGCTGGATGCGATCGAGCAGCGCGACTACAATCGCATCCTGAATCTCGAAAAGCAATTCATCCTTGAGGACGAGGAGCCCGCGAAGAATGTAAATCCGCAAATGTGGCGGGCGGAGGTGATGAAGCTGCCCGAGATCGCCCGGCAACAGAAGGAAGCGCACGAGAGGCTGGTTTCGCTTCGCGACGCCCTTAATAAACTGGCGGCCACTCATCACGCGCTTGCGGTTGAGGCGCAGCAGAGCAGCCCGGAATCTTTGAAAGATAAACTGAATGATCTTGCCAATGTGGGCGGCGCACTGGGCAATTTCTACTCGTCACTGCCGACAAAGTAGTCGCAAAGGAGCAACGTCATGTCCACTCCCGATGGAAGCACTCCCGTTCCGGCCTGCACCATCCCGCTGTCTCCGGAGGTGCGAACGGCATACCAAGAGCTTCACGATACGATCCAAGCGGCTATCGACAATACGATGGATTTGGCAACACTTGAGGCGTTGAACAAGTGGCAGCCCGAGGTCGATCAGGTTCTGACCGAGGATGACGAATACACGATCAATCAGGACACAAACATCTTTACTGCGCTGCAGAAACAGATCGGATACGTCAACGACGGCCTGACGGAGTTGCGCGGCCAGATATCGTCGATCGCTTCGCACATTGCGATGGCCGGCGACATCATTGCGGCCATCGATAAAGTCCAGAGCCTGTTTCTTTGATCCGCGGCCGAGGAACGCGCACTGCGGTACAAGAATTGCGCTCCAGTCCGTGTAGAACGCCGCTTTTCCACATTTGGGCACGCGACCTGCACCGGTGCGGCGTAGGCCGATTGCTTTAGGCTGGAAATCGGGATGAGTGTCTGTTCAATTTGCGACGGGACGGGAATGGTGCGGGTGCTGGACGGCCATGGCAACTGGGCGAGCCGCACCTGCTCGTGCCAGCAGGCGGAACGCGAGCGGCGCCGGCTGAACGGCGCGCAGATTCCCGCGCGCTACCGCGACTGCACACTGGATACGTTTGAGATCTATCACGAATCGGATCGGTCGCTGGGCGAGGCCCTGCTGACCGCGCGCCGCTTCGTTGACGAATATCCAGCGGGTACGGCGGGCAAAGGGCTGCTCTTCATCGGGCCGATGGGCGTGGGCAAAACGCACCTGGCCGTGGGCGTATTGCAGCGGCTGGTGCGGGAGCGGGGAGTGAAGGGCCTGTTCTGCGATTACCGCGAGCTGCTCAAGAGCATTCAGAACAGTTACAACCCCGAGGTGCGAACGACAGAGCTGGAACTGCTGCAGCCGATTTTCTCGGCCGAGGTGCTGGTGCTGGACGACCTGGGCGCGCAGAAACCGAATGAATGGGTATGGGACACGGTGGCGCTGATTCTGAACACGCGCTACAACGACCGGCAAACCACAATCGTCACCACGAATTATCCGGACCTGGGGGCCGGCGGTGGCAATCAGACCGATGCCGAACGCGCGGCACGCGAACAGACCCTCGGCGACCGGATTGGCGATCGGATGCTTTCGCGGCTGGCGGAAATGTGCGTGCGCGTGCGCATGAGCGGCAAAGATTGCCGCCAATCGCCCATCAAGCGGGCACGGTTTGGGTGAATTTGGGCCCAGGTTACGCGCCGCTCAGGGTCATCGGAACAGCCACAGGCTTGCCAAGAGCATCAGCATGAAAGCGATAGTCAGACCCTGGTAGACGCGTTCGGCATTCACAGTCGACTTGGGAATGTCGCGTGAGGATTCGTGCCGCGGATGTGCCTGGGTTTGAGAGGTGCGCATGCTCTGCCGCCGTTGCTCATTTAGACGCTCGCCCAGTTGCCGGGATGTCTGGGAAACTTGGCGCGCGCGGAAAGAGCGACTGCGCAGGCATTTTGCGCGAGCGCTCGCCGGCTGGTTCAGGCGCCGATGATGGTGCCAGCTTAAGGGTGTAGAATTTCGCTCGTGAGCCACGGTCCGCAACTCGTTCGACCGCAAGAGGAATCCGAATGCAACTGGCTGCCCGTGGTTGTCGCTATCGCCGTTGTGCTGGCCGCGCTGGGCGGAATGCTCCTCTATTACGAGCATGGGAAAAGCGCACGAGAGGCGACGCCGCTATCGAGCGCCATCGATCCTTACGCGGCCAAGCTCGCGATCGGTAATCTGGCAATGAGCGAATCGTCAAATCTGTCGGGCGGCAAGGTGACCTATCTTGACGGACAGATCGCGAACCAGGGAAACCGCACCGTAACGGGGATTACGGTTCAGGTGATTTTCCGGGATGCGGTGAATGAGATCGCATGGAGCGACACGCAGCCGCTGCGGCTGATCCGGACCCGGGAACCATACGTCGATGTCGAGCCGGTCTCCGCGGCTCCGCTTCAGCCCGGGGCCCAGCAGGATTTCCGGCTGGTCTTCGATACGGTTCCCGACCAGTGGAACGGAGCCTACCCTGAAATCCACATCACCCGGGTGGAAACCAAGTAGGCGGGGCCCATTCTTACCGGGTAGAAACTACCGAAGCGTGCAATTTTTACGCGGCTGCAGGCGCTTTTTTCGGGTCGCCAAATCGTTCGCAATTTCAAGATAAATAGCTTAAAAACCAATTGCATACCGAACCCATTCGGGAAGGGTTCCCCTTTGGCATGAGCCGTGCTCTAGTACTGGGCAAGCAGGTGAATGCGCTCCGGCGGCATGCCCGTTAACTGCCGGCGGACTAAAAACTAAAAAAGGGGTTCATCATGCAATCACTGAGGTCCATTAAAATTCCCCGCCATGTGGCAGTTCTTGCGCTTGGCTCGTTTATAGCAATTCCGGTCTGGGCGCAGCAGGCACAGACTTCCAATTCGGGATCCCAGAATACCTCTCCTTCGGCCGCACAACCGCAGCCCTCCCCTGCGGCCGAAAAGCCACTGGCGCCCGGAAAAGAAGGATTCTGGGGCCGCGTAAATCCGATGGCCCGCAAGAAGTGGGTAAAGAGACAGACCGACCCGATCAACGACCGGCTTAGTGAATTGGATGAATTGAATGCGCGCAACGCCCGCGACATTAAGGACGTGGATGCACGGGCCCAAGCTGGAATCCAGAAGGCGCAGGCCGCAGCCGATGCCGCCAATCAACAGGCGAACGCGGCCAACGAACAGGCAACGAACGCCAGCAACGCCGCGCAACAGGCATCTGGACACGTGGACCAGCTGAACACGACGGTGAACGGTCTGGACCAGTACCGTCAGGTTTCCAACGTCGAGATCAATTTCCGCGGGAGCAGCCCGATCCTGACGGCTGATTCGAAATCGCAACTGGATCAACTGGCCGCCAGCATTACTGGCCGCGAAGGCTACATTTTGGAAATGGATGCGCAGACACCGGCCGCAGGCAGCGCCGGTATTCAGAATTCGCAGCGCCTGGCCGAAGCGGTCGAGCGCTACTTAGTAACCGAACACCAGATTCCCGTCTACCGCATGCACTTTGTGGCTCTGGGCAACGCCCAGGCACCGGTAACCGCCGACGAGGCTCAGAACCAGAAGCCTGAGCGGGTACGGAAGAGCAGCGTACATGTGATGTTGATGGAAAACAGTTTGGCGGCCCGGGCAGAAGCGTCCCCCCAGAGCACTTCTGCTGCAGGCGCGGAGCAGCCGTAAACCCCGGCTCACATCCTCCCCCCGAGGCATTGCTCCCGCCAACGGCCCCCCCGCCGTAAGGCCGCCAATCAAGCTCTCGCAACGCGAGAGAACCAAGGCAACTTGGCCCCCGTAGAGACGGGGGCCGTTTTTTTGCTCTCCCCAGAATCCGGTCCGTAAAAAGTTTTCGCCGCTCTGTGCGCGGCCTTCTGTCCTATCGCGGCCCGCATGGCGAAAACAGCCTGCACGGCGCGTCGAGAAGGAATATAGCTTTCCGGGAATCACCCATCAATGACGAGTTAGTTGTATCGCCAGGCTAGGAAGGGTGAGCGTGGCACGCAACCGCTTGGAAATGAGCGTGAAAGGCCATGCATTCGGCGGTTGGATCTAGCGGCTGCGGCCTACGGAATGGATTGTGAAACCCGGGGCCGATGAATGAGGGGGCGCGAATGGATCGCGTTCCCCTCACAATTGACAGAATGCCAATTCTCCCGCGCCGTTGCGGTGGAGTGGTGACGCGCCGGCCAGCGCTGGTGCCTGATCGATGGCTTCCAGATCGTCGGCGCTGACTTCAACCGCGATGCTTTGCATGATGAGTTCCAGGCTGATGACGGCGTGCAGAGAGTTTTTGCGACGCACGACGATGCCCTCCAGGCCGGCGAGCATACCGGCGCGAATGCGGACACGCTGCCCGGCCGACAGATAGGCGTGAGGCTCGACGCGCAGGGGATCGAGACCCGCGCGCAGAGTCTCGATTTCAAGCTCAGGCAAGGAGGTCGGCTGAGAACCGGAGTCTCCGACCATCCACAGCACTCCCGGCACTTCGAGAACGGGAACGCGTTGTTCGCGCGCAATGCGGACGAAGACGTAGCAGGGAAATAACGGCAGATCCAGATTTGCTCTGGAATTGTCTCTCCAGCGATGCTGGGTGCGATACATGGGCAAGTATTGCTCAATGGCCCGATTTGCGAAGTGAGTGGCGACGCGCTGCTCGTGACGATATGTGGTATATACCGCGAACCAGTGCTTCTCAGCGGACTCGGCAGTACTGGCCGGGAGTGCGGATCGTGAATTCAGTTGAGAGACTTCTGCCATTGCTTCGCCGTCCTCACTTGGGTGGTGGATTTTTTTCTGATTCGGGCAGTGAGGACAAGAGTCACCCGCTGCCTCAGCTTCGAGCTTAGGTTTCTCGGTCTCATGCGGACTTTGCTCCGCATGCGTAATTTGCTTTTGGCAAACTATTCGTACAGGCTTACAAAGACCAAGTAAACGATCAGTGAAATGGAGGTTCTTCAACCGATGCGTGGGCCGATTGGTCCGAACTCATGCGGCGGATATGATGCGCCGTTCAATCTCTATAACGCGACCCAATAGCTGAAGGGCACTAACAGAAGAGACGCAAAAAACCGCGAAACGGTTATCCAGAAAGGTGAAAGAGTGCAGGTCTTTTCACGGTGGACAATTTGCCGTGGACCCGGTCTAACAAATCGATGAAAACGGTGAGATAAAGATTGCCGCCGCGGGTTTCGCAAACTAGGCTGCGACCGCAGGTCCTTCCCGATCGGCGCTCTCACTCTTCGCGTAGGTCCCGGTCAGCGCGGCCTGGTCGAGGATATGCCCTTCGATTGCGCTCTCGAGCTCGAACCGGGTAGCGCCCGGTTCCAATTCAAGGTCGATGTCCAGGGCGTAGATTCGCGCTGTGTAGCGATGGGTTCCGGAGGGTGGACACGGACCCATGTAGCCGATAACACCGCTGTCATTTCTCCCTTGCACGCCAAAGTCCGTGTGCGGTCCCGGCCGCGATGCGGCTTCCTCGATCTGGCGGGTAGCGGGGTGAATTCCATAGACCACCCAGTGCGTAAAGCCTCCGGCACGCGGTGCGTCGGGATCGTGCAAGACGAGAGCAAGAGACTTGGTTTGTGAGGGAACGTTGGACCACATAAACTCCGGAGAAAGATTCTCGCCATCGCAGGCGTATCTCGATGGCATTGCGCCTCCCGGCCGGTAAGCCGTACTCCTCAATTGCATTTGCGTTCTCCTCGGATATATATCGAGATATAGCCCTCGTTTTGTTGTGATGCGGCTTATGAACCGCGGGACGTATTTCTCGCCTATTCGAACCTGGCGGCTTGCAGGCGGGTGAGTGTGCGGCAACCCGCCAGACAATTGTGAAGGGATGGTTACGAGCGGGACAACCTTGAGCAGGACGGAGAATCTAATCAAGGCAACGGAGGAGAAATCCTCCCCAGAAGGGAGCAAGCCTAGCGGTCAAAGAACAAATCGGAAACGGTTAGTTCAACTGACAGGAAGGCAACTCGCTCACAAATTGAGCCGATAGAAAAGTAAGAAATTCAGAGGTTCACTCCTTTGGAATTCAGAAACTCCATCGCTTCGGAGCGTGAGAAACCTGGTTAACCCGAGCCAGAACCTTCAATAATTCGGGATGGGCGGCTCGTTTGGGCCGCCCTTTTTATTGCTTCAAAGAAAACCTTGGGCAAAGAAAAGGGCGCAAGTCACTGCGACAGCATTGCAGGGCGCTTCGCAGAGAGTGCTTGCGCTCTCATTCTTCTTCAGGTCGTCCGGGCTATGCGGCAGCTTTTTCGGCTCAGGATCGAGCCATATTGTTTTTGGTGCCTCGAAAGTGCTCTTCCGCGCCACAAGCCAACTTGTTCCCGATAAGGCGAATCTCATCGGACATGAACACGACGGAAACAGTATTTGCATTTGTAATCGGCGTTTTTCTTGTGTCCGGGCCAATGCTTCGCGGCGAGCAGCCGATGGCCGGCAGCTCAACCTTTGCCGGCGTTGAAGGTTTGTTGAGCTCCAATCCGAACGGCGCTGGAAGCCAGCCCGCCGCCGCTCAGGACTCAGCGCAATCACAGCAGCACAGGTCAGACTCGCACTCCGCGAAGCAAGATATGAAGAATGCGGGGCACCAGTCGATGAACGCTACGAAGAGCGCGGAGCAAGGCGCGAAAAAAGGCACACAGCACACCTACCGTACCTCAAAGAACGACACGCAAAAGGCCGCGCACAAAACGGAGAACACCGCGGGAGGCGCGGTGAACGGCGGAAAGGCTGAAGCAAAGAAGCCCGACCCATCGTTTCCGCCTAGATGAATTGAGCCCCCCTGACGGGCCCCGGTGAAACAGCGCCGAATGATGGATTAGATGCGTGGGCGCGATGCGGCGCTGGAGTGCGGTTTTCGTCTGACCAATCCAATCGTTTGCTGTTAGGCCGGAGCCACGCGTCGAAGAGCAACGAGGCCGCTGAAAGGGGCATCCCAGCAAGAAGCAAGCATTCACTAAATTAAAGTCCCAGTGGAGGAATTCTATGAGTGGTGTGAAAACCATCGATCAACTGTTCGTCGAGGAATTGAAAGATATCTATTCTGCGGAAACCCAGATTACAAAAGCCCTTCCGAAGCTGGTGAAAGCTGCCACGTCAGAGGAACTGAAGACCGCCTTCCAAAGCCATCTGGAAGAGACGGAAGGGCAAATCGAGAGACTCGACCAGATCTTCGAGACGCTGGGCGCCAATCCCAAGGGAAAGACCTGCGAGGGGATGAAGGGCGTGCTGGAGGAAGGCGAGGAAATGCTGAAAGAGACGGAACAGGGCGGCATTCGCGACGCGGCGTTGATCTCCGCGGCCCAGAGAGTGGAACACTACGAGATGGCCGCATACGGAGCGGTTCGGACCTATGCGGAAAAGCTTGGACGGCAGGAGTTCGCCAGACTTCTCGAGGAGACTCTTGAAGAGGAGACGGCCGCCGACAAGAAGTTAACCCAAATTGCGCAGAAGATCCAGCAGCAGGCTCTTCGCGCCGCGTAAATACCGCGTCCACGCGCTGGACCTCGCGGCTCGGCGCCGTGGACCCCTTGACGGCAATCTCCCGAAGGCATTGGACCCCGGTCACTATTGCGGTCCCGGGTCCGATGCGCTCCATTGCAATTCGACGACGCCAGGCAGACTCCCCAGCTCGGCTATCAGCGGAGGAGCGGTGACCGCGTCGGTCCAGTCCGAGGGCCAGAGGAGGTCAAAATCGAATCTCCTGCGGCGCTCGGTGTTGCAATCGGCGACCGAACGGGATTTGATGCGGAGATTCCGAGCCTGAAGCACGCTGTGAATTCTCTCGGGCGGGACCAGGTCGGTCTCGACG
>JBAWFY010000446.1:0-5282 GCA_049592335.1 Occallatibacter sp. | reverse complement strand
GGTTCTACTCTGGTAACGCCAAAGTAGCTTTTGCCGGCGCCTTAGTCGTCTGTTTGTTCTCGGTCGTCGGATTTGCCATCCGGCCGCAGATGATTTCCTTTCTGCTACTGCTCGCGGAACTGCTCTTCATTTACGCCGGACGAACCAGGAGCCCGAACTGGTTCTGGGGGCTTCCCGTTGTCTTCTTTCTTTGGATCAACTGTCACGCCTCCTTCATTTTGGGAATCGTCGTAGCTGGAGTCTATCTCGGATGCTCTTTTTTCGATTTCCAGTGGAGATGGCTTGTTGCTCAGCGGTGGGAGACTGCCCGCCAACGCACGCTGGCGCTATCGATGGCAGTGTCCATAGCGGCCCTCTTCTTGAACCCAACAGGTTGGCGCCAGATTTACTATCCATTCGATTTTTTGCTCCACATGCCATCGCTGTTGAAATCCATCCAGGAGTTTGCGCCACTCTCCTTGACCGATGAACCAGGCATTGCGCTGGTGGCAGTTCTTCTTGGCTGCATGCTTGTGGCGGTCACCGGCAAATGCCCTATTCGATTTGATGAGCTCGTCCTGCTTGGCCTGGGCGCATGGTTGTCCTTCTCTCACATGCGCATGTTGCCCATCTTTGGCCTGCTTGCCGGGCCAATTGTGGCGCGCATGCTCTCCGGGTTCTGGGACAACTACGAGCCAGCCAAAGACCGCATCCTGCCCAACACCGTTGTCATGGGCGCCTCACTGCTCGCAGTGGTTCTATTCTTTCCAGGCCAACAGAATCTCGAAGCTCAGGTTCAGTCCGGCAGTCCCGTCAAAGCTGTGGAGTTTATGAAGCAGAATCATCTTGCCGGGCCGGTGCTGAACGACCATCAGTACGGCGGGTACCTGATGTGGGAAGCTCCTGAGTATCCGGTCTTCATCGACAGCCGCACCGACGTTTACGTGTGGAACGGTGTTTTCGATCAGTACCTGAAGTGGTCCAACCGGCAAACGGATCCCTCAGGGCTGCTCAACAAGTATGGGGTCAACCTATGCCTCGTCGCTTCGGGCTCCAACAGGGAACGCATTCTGGATGGTCTCGGAAATTGGCAGCGTGTCTATTCGGATGAGCAGGCAATCGTGTATGTGCGCAGGCCGGTCGCTGGCAGCAAGACGCCTTAAGGTAAGCGCTCGCGCCACCGTTCTGCTTCCAGACTGCACGGCACCGCTTGGAGCTTGTTACATATTCGCGTGGCCGGAGCGCATCTCTTCATTGAATTTTGGCTTGGTGAAGTCGAGCGCGGCTTCGAGAATGGCCTGGTAATCGGCGGCGCGGGCCACCAGCGCGGGCGTGGCCGCGGCAAATTCGCCTTCCAGAACCAGCAACCCTTCCCCGGCTTCGTGACTGGCCATGCGTAAGAGATCGGCTTCGCTGGTATTCAGATACTGCGCGTCGCGCGGATCGGCGATCCACACCGGCTTGCTCCCGCCGAGCACGCCGGAAAGCCAGTAGACCTTGCTCAACAGATACCGCAGGCGCTCCTTGTCGTCCGTCTCGGTAAAGATGAACTTCTTTTGCCACCGGCTGTAATAGCGCGTGGTGACAGGCACGGGCTGGCGATTGCCGGACTTCACAAATTCCAGTTGGCCCATGTCGACCGTTTTGCGCACCGCATTGTAGATGAAGGTCTCGGCGTAGGGTTGCTCCATGGCGGCGACGATCTCGGCAAAGGTGAGTGTGACGCTGGCGGAGATTTTGGCGTGCAGGTTGTGCGAGCCGCCGTCGGCGAGCTGGATTTCGCCGTGGACTATGTAGGTGTCGGCGCCCGAGGTGGAACGGTGGAAGGGCCACTCGAATTTGCCGAAGGCGATGGGCAATCCGCCCAGCGTGACGTAGCAATCGGGCCGCGGATTGCGCAGGCGCTTGGCTTCGGCGGCCAGGTGCGCTTCCATCTCGGGAAGCAAATGCGGCTTATCGAAGTCGAAGCTGTCGCTCAGTTCGAGCTTGAGGGAGCGGCCCTGGCTGCCGGCGAGGCCGAGCTCGAAGACGGCGGTGGGCCGGCCGTCGGGTCCGGTGCCAGGCATGGCGGAGACAAATGCGAGGCCGGCCTTGGCGGCGGCGGCTTCAAGCGAAGTAACGAGAGAAGATTTCAGTTCGGTAGTCATGCGGGGAATCCTGCGTGAAAGATCGTCCGACGACTATTTTAGGCTATTGGGCACCTCCATCCGAAGCGAGAGGGAATTCGAGTTTCATCCTATTTCGAGGCTGAATAGTCCGTAGGATGCATATAAATCAAATCCACTTGGTAAATCCCATTTGCCTGCTGGATCAGAGGAGCTGCAGCCTTGAAATAAGGTGGAAAGGCCGGGTCGGCATGCAACGCGTTCCAGTTAGCCTCGGCAGACTGCCGGTCAGAGTGCTCCAGCAGATACACAAACGTGTCTTTCCAGGCAGGGTCATCGGTCTCGGGAACCCAGTAGCCGACCGCCTTGAGACCATGCTTCGCCTGTAACGCGGAGACGTCGTGAAAGATGGATTCGAGGGCAGGCGCCTTGCCTGGGAGCGCGTGATAAACCATCAGCTGGTATAGGTGTTCCGACGCTGCTTGGATTGGCCTTGGGCCGAAGAAGCACGATTGAAACAGCATGCCTGCAAAGAAAAACAGGCAGGCCGCACAAACCAGACGAATCGCTTCCTTCCCTCTACGATCAATTGAATTGGATTGTGACCTCATCACCTTCAATGTCCTCTCAAGTTGGCTTTGCTGCCCCGCATACCTGGCGGTTACTTTAGCGAAAGCATAATACTTGGGGCCCTGCGCAGCCGGATTAAAACTGTGTGAAGGGCGCACTTCTCCGCCATAAAGAACAGAGCAGGCAGATGGAAGGAGCGTGCCCCATTGCAGCATTCTTGTTCGCTTGTCCCCTCAATGTCTGCTGGGGTTCCATCGAGCGGCTTTTGTTCGATGGGGTGGCTCGGTCCCTGCATTTAGAATGACAGACGTGCCGTCTGAATCATCGAATCCTATTATTCTGGCTGAAAATCTGACGAAGGTGTATGCCGCGGGCCGCATTGAAGTGGCTGCGGTGCGCGGGATTTCGCTGGCCGTCGAGCCGGGCGAGTTTGTCGCTATCGTGGGGCCTTCCGGGTCGGGCAAGTCCACTCTGTTTTACCTTCTGGGCGGGCTTACGCGGGCCACCGGCGGGCGCGTCGTGATCGACGGCGTCGATTTCGCCTCGCTCAATGACGCCGAGCGCACGAAATTGAGAAAACACCGCATCGGCTTCGTCTTCCAGAAGTTCAATCTGCTGCCCACGCTCTCTGGGCTGGGCAATATCGAGATCGCTTACGAGATTTCGGGCCGCGCCTCGGGTCCAAATGGGACCCCGATGGACCCCGCGTATCTCGACCACCTGAGCGAGATGCTGGCGATCAAGGGGCGGCTCAAGCACAGGCCGAGTGAGCTGAGCGGCGGCGAGCAGCAGCGCGTGGCCATTGCGCGGGCGCTCATCACGCGGCCGGCCATCTTGCTGGCCGACGAGCCGACTGGCAACCTCGACACCAAGACCTCCGATGCTGTACTGCAGATGCTGGTGCGCTCGAACCGCGAGCTGGGCCAGACCACGCTGATGATTACGCACAATCCCGAGGCCGCGGCCATTGCCGGGCGCATTGTGCACATGCGCGACGGGCAGATTGTGAAGGAAGAGGCGGGGAACCGGGCGAAGGCGGTCGTGGTTCCGTCTTAATCGCTCAATCGTTGACGTCTCGGTCCTTTTCCTGCTATCTTTTAAAGGTTCGCAAGAACGCAGCTTTTCGTGTGCTTCTACGCAAGTTGCGTGGGGAAATGCCTGATCCGGCAGTCCAGTTAGAGCTGGAGGGATTGGGTGAATTCCCGGGCCAGGTGAAGTTAACCGGCCAGACAAGGTTTCCGGAACGGCTCTCTTCTTGCGGAGGGCAGGAAACTGTCGCGGTAACACTCGCGGCAAGGAACATTCGCATCGACGGCACGCGCGTTCCCCACCAAAGGGGGCTATGCGGGCCGGAAGCGGGATACGGAGCTGGCTCCGATCCGGGATTTGTTTCCTGGGCGGACGACCGGCAAACCGTCCCGGTTCTCGTCTGACGATCGGAAGAAGACAGACGCGAAGCGGCAGCCACAGGGCTTTTGTGTGCCTTGCATGGAGCGATGTGCTCCTCCAAGGCCAAAACAGCCCGAAGGGCTTTGCGCGGTTCTGGGATGGGGAAGTAAAGGTTTTTGCAGTAAGGAGTTGCGGTTTGCCTACGTTTAATCAGCTTGTTCGCAAGGGGCGCACGGCCCCACGTTACAAGACGGCGTCGCCCGCCTTGCAGTCCTCGCCGCAGCGGCGCGGCGTGTGCACGCGCGTGTATACGCAAACGCCCAAGAAGCCAAACTCGGCCCTGCGCAAGGTGGCTCGCGTGCGGCTGACCAATGGCATCGAGGTGACCACCTACATTCCCGGCATCGGGCACAACCTGCAGGAGCACTCGATCGTGCTCATCCGCGGGGGGCGCGTAAAGGATCTGCCGGGCGTGCGCTATCACGTGATCCGGGGGACGCTCGATTCGGTGGGCGTGGCCGGGCGCAATCAGAGCCGGTCGAAATATGGCGCCAAGCGCGCCAAGGGCGGCGCGGCGGCAAAGAAATAAAGCAGCTTCTAGCTGCTAGCTTCCAGCTTTTTCTTGCTGGAGCGGTGAATGCGGTTTCGATCCGCAGGATGGAGCTGGAAGCTAGAGGCAAAAGGCTAGTAGCTGTTTTTTGAGGATTTATGCCAAGAAAAGGGCACATTGCGAAGCGGGAAGTGGCGCCTGATCCGGTGTACGGGTCGACGCTGGTGACCAAGTTTGTGAACTCCATGATGTGGGGCGGCAAGAAATCGACCGCCCAGGGCATCTTCTACCAGGCGATGAAGACCCTTGAGGAAAAGGGCGGCGGCGACGACGCGCTCAAGCTCTTCAAGAAAGCCGTCGAGAACTGCAAGCCGCTGCTCGAAGTGAAGACGCGGCGCGTGGGCGGCGCCAACTATCAGGTGCCGATCGAAGTGAATCCAGATCGTCGGACCTCGCTCGCCATTCGCTGGCTGATCACTTACGGGCGTTCGCGCGGCGAGAAGGGCATGACCGACAAGCTCACCAACGAACTGCTTGATGCAGCCAACGGACGCGGCGCGGCCATGAAGAAGAAGGAAGACGTGCACCGCATGGCCGAGGCGAACAAGGCGTTCGCCCACTACCGGTGGTAGAGAATCGGCCTCTAGCTATAAGCCTGATTGTGGTGAGTTGAGGGATGGGGATTGCCT
>JBAWFY010000445.1:0-2050 GCA_049592335.1 Occallatibacter sp. | reverse complement strand
GACCGCAGGGGCTCGTATTCGGGAGCTGTTGCAGCTCTCAACAAATACAAAAAAGCAGAAAAGGACTGTTATGCAAAAACGCACATTGGGAAGAAGTAATCTCGAAGTTTCCGCTCTTGGCTTGGGCTGTATGGGCATGAGCTTCAGCTACGGCGCGCCGAAGGACAAAGGCGAGATGATCGCTCTGATTCGTGCGGCGGTTGATCGCGGCATCACATTTTTTGATACGGCGGAAGTATATGGGCCGTACATCAATGAAGAACTCGTCGGCGAGGCCTTGGCGCCTGTGCGCGACAAGGTTGTGATCGCTACAAAATTCGGCTTCAATACCGGTGGCGACAACAAGCCTGGGGCGCAGAGCTTGAACAGCCGGCCGGAGCAAATCAAACTGGTTGCCGATGCGTCGCTCAAGCGGCTGCGGACCGAGGTGATCGACCTCTTCTATCAGCACCGCGTCGATCCGGACGTGCCGATTGAAGAGGTCGCTGGCGCGGTGAAGGACCTGATTCAGGCCGGAAAAGTGAAGCACTTCGGGCTTTCCGAGCCCGGCATCGAAACCATCCGCCGCGCCCATGCCGTGCAGCCCATTGCGGCGGTGCAAAACGAGTATTCGCTCTGGTGGCGTAAGCCGGAAGCTGAAGTGATCCCCACGCTCGAAGAACTGGGCATCGGCCTTGTTCCCTATAGTCCTTTGGGCAAGGGATTTCTTACCGGGAAGGTCGATGAAAACACAAAACTCGGCAGCGACGATTTCCGCAGCACATTGCCGCGTTTCCAGCCCGAGGCCATGAAGGCCAATTGGGCGCTGGTCGAATTGCTCAACGCGATCGCAAAGAAGAAGAACGCCACACCGGCGCAGATTGCTCTCGCTTGGCTGCTGGCGCAGAAACCGTGGGTTGTTCCTATCCCTGGCACAACGAAGCTTGCGCGGCTCGAAGAAAACATCGCGGCGGTTGCAGTGGAACTGACAGCGCACGACCTCGGCGAGATCGACGAGGCAGCCGCAAAGATTACCGTTGAAGGCGCCCGCTATCCGGAGCGCCTTGAAGCGATGACAGGGCGATAAGCAACGTGAGAGTCTCGACGAAACCGCAGGAGGATGAAACGATCATGGCCGCATGGTCAAAAGACGAGCTGCGCAAGATCGCGGCGACAGACGATCTGCATATCTCACCGTTCCGGGAGGACGGCAAGACCTATGGCACTCCGACCTGGATATGGTCGGTCGTTGTTGGCGACGCCCTCTACGTGCGCGGCTACAACGGCAAAGATTCTCGCTGGTATCAAGCGGCGGTGCGGCAGAAGGCGGGGCGGATCACCGCCGCGGGCATGACGAAGGAAGTTGCATTTGAACCCGTGGAAGGGGCGATCGGCAAACAAATCGACGACGCCTACCGCACGAAATACAAAGACAGCCCCTATCTCAAGCCCATGATCGGGAAACGCGCGCATGCGGCGACGATCAGGATCTTGCCGCGCTGAGATGGTTGCAAATCAAGGAAAGTCTGAGAGGGAAACGAAATCATGGAGATCAAACGAGCAGGGACAGTCGCTTCGGCCAAAGGCCCGGAAGATTGGTTTACGGGAACGGTGCGCATCGACCGGCTGATTGGGGTGCCGGAGCCGGCGCGCGTCGATGGCGCGAGCGTGACGTTTGAGCCGGGCGCGCGCACGGCTTGGCACACGCATCCGCTGGGGCAGACGCTGATTGTGACTGCGGGTTGCGGCCGCGCGCAGCGCTGGGGCGGGCCGGTTGAGGAGATCCGGCCGGGCGACGTGGTGTGGTTTGCTCCCGGAGAAAAGCACTGGCACGGAGCCGCGCCCACCACGGCCATGACGCATATCGCGATTCAGGAGCGGCTTGACGGAAAAGCTGTGGACTGGTTGGAGAAGGTGAGCGACGAGCAGTACAGCGGCTGATGGGCCCATGCGCACGGTACTCTAAGGTTAAGCAATTATGGGTACGCTGATTCCCCTTGGAGACGTTTCTCGGCGCACGCGGCGCTTTGCGCTGGTGACTCTGCTGATCATTGTTGCGAACGTCTATGTC
>JBAWFY010000444.1:0-5502 GCA_049592335.1 Occallatibacter sp. | reverse complement strand
CCCGGACACCGGGCTGAAGGACCGGATAAACGACCGGATCGATGAAGGGACAGGGAGAGCGCCATGAGATTCAAGTGCGGAGCGATCGCGGGATGGCTGGCGTTCACTTTCATGGGAGGCGCGCTCGCTCAATCGGCGAACAACGCGTCAACCCCGCAGGGCGCCGCGCACGCTCCTGCGCCGCCGGCCGAGGCTGTACCCTCATCGGACGGAACCGTGCTCCGCGAGATTCGGGATCCTACATGTGGCGATCTCTGGTTGCTGGTGCGCGATCCCAATCGACCAGCCGGTCCCGGCCGTCTGATGCTTGCCCGGCAGGGAACTTCATTGACCGAAAAGAATGGCAACGCGCCGGTGCGGCCCGCAGCCTTGGCCGAACGGACTGTCATCCACACCGGAGACGCGCTGGTCGTCGAAGAACACTCGGCGGTTGTCGATGTGCGCCTTGAAGCGACCGCGCTGGGTCCAGCGGCTAAAGGGGCGTTCTTGTGCGCGCGGCTGAAGATCGGCGGCAAGGTGGTGCGCGTCGAAGCCGTTTCGGCCGGCCGGGCTGTCTTCGGTCCGGAGAGCGAGGTTCAGCCATGAGAGCCAGCCGCATTCGAGAGCAGACGCCGGGGCATGCGCGGGGACAGAGGAAAGGGCTGGCTTCGGGAACGATTGCTGCGATCGCGCTTTGCGTCTTGCTTGTGCCGGCCGCGGGAGCAGGCGGCAAGAAGAACAACGCCGCCGCAGGGGCAAGCAAGGCAACTCCTCCCGAAGCTGCGCTGCGGTCCTACATGGACAAGGTGCGGGCCAAGCAGGCGGCCGAGGTGCGGACGCCGGGCTCGCTCTGGAGCGCAGAGGGTCAATTGGTGCGGCTGGGCACCGACGTCAAGGCCTTTCGCATTCACGACGTGGTCATGATCGTGGTGGGCGAAAGTCTGACGGCTTCGACCGACGGGGCGGTCAAGAACTCCCGCGCCTCGAGCGCGAATTCGGGCATCACGTCGCTCTTCGGAGCGCTGAAGGCTGCCAACAACATGCAGAATCTGCTGGGCGCAAGCGCCAGTTCTGGACTGACGGCGCAGGGGCAGAGCACGACCGACTCGAGCCTTGCCACGACCTTTGGCGCCGAGGTGGTGGACGTGCTGCCCAACGGAATGCTGGTCGTGCAGGCCACCCGGCAGCTGACGTTTTCCCAACAGACACAGCTGATCACCTTGCGCGGATTGGTGCGCCCCGAGGATGTCAGCAACCAGAACCAGGTGCTCTCGACCGCCATGACAGACCTCGAACTCGAGGTGACGGGCAAAGGCATCGTGAACGACTCGACCTACAGGCAGAGCCCGGTGGCGCGTTTTCTCGAAAAGTTGCTCGTGTTTTGAAGGCACCGAGAGAGATCGCCCGGTCGACAGGAGCCGCGTTTGAGGGGGCGGCAGAAGGAAACAGGAATCGGCGGCGGATCGGAGAGCAGTGGGGGATTGAGATGCGGCATGCGGAGAGTGAAGAGCCGTTCCGGAGCGACACATTGGCGAGGGAAGCCATGCTGACCCTGAGCCTTGCCCAGGTCCAGGCCAGAAAGCGAGCCATACGCGCCTTCTGGTGGTGGTTCGCGCTGGCCTCGGTATGGTTGCTTTCGATTGCATTGGTTCAACCCCAGGAAACCGAGCGCAAGACGCGCATCAAGGACGTCGCTTCCATCGAGGGCATTCGCGACAACCAGCTGGTGGGCTACGGACTGATTGTGGGCCTGAAGGGCACGGGCGATAGTTCGCAGACTGTTTTTCCCGCGCAGACTCTGGTTTCTGCTCTCGAACGCATGGGCATCACGGTGCCGCAATCCGGCTCGCAAAGCGCCAGCAATATGCAGGTGAAGAACATGGCCGCCGTCTTCGTCGTGGCCACCCTGCCGCCGTTTACCCAGCCCGGCTATAAGTTGGACATTACCGTTTCCTCTGCCGGCGATGCGCGCTCCCTCGAGGGCGGAATTCTGCTGATGACGCCTCTCTATGGGCCCGACGGGCAGATCTACGCGCAGGCGCAGGGCGCTCTGGTGCTGGGCGGATACTCGGTCACGGGCGGCGGCAATGCCAAGCAGATGAATCACCCCACCACGGCGCGGATTCCCGGCGGCGCGCTGGTGGAGCGTACGGTTCCCTTCGATCTTGCCGACATGCACACAGTGAGCGTTGTATTGAACGACGCCGATTTTCATACCGCCGAAGGCATGGCGGCGGCCATCGATCGCGCGCTGGGCGCGCCACGGGCTCATGCCGTCGATAGCCGGCGCGTGGAGATCGTGCTCGATGCCAAAGAGGACCGCGCGGCGCTGCTCGACAAGGTGGAGCAGGTGGAGATCGATACCTATCCGCGGGCGCGCGTGGTGGTGAACGAGCGCACGGGGACGGTGGTGATCGGCGGCAACGTCCGTCTGCAGCCGGTTTCGATTCTGCATGGCGGTTTGAGCGTGAACGTCGTCTCGCGGGTTGAAGTCTCGCAGCCCGGCCCTATGTCTGCTGGAACGACGCAGGTGGTCGAGCAGACGAGCGTGCAGGCGCAGGACAAGCCGGTCAACGAAATCGATCTCAGAGAGGGCGCCACCGTCGAGGATTTGGTCCAGCAATTGCAACGCACCGGTGCAGGTGCGCGCGATGTGATCTCAATCCTGCAGGCCATGAAGGAGGCCGGAGCTCTCGAGGCCGACCTGGTGGTGCTGTAGGGCAGGAAACAGATGCGAGGAGCAGGCGCAAGATGCAGACGGCGGGGATTGGCGGCAGAATCAATTCCAGAGAGACCGAAGGCGCGCCGTCGCCACAGCTTGTGCGCGCCGCGCACGAGTTCGAAGGACAGATGATGAAGGAGTTGTTGAAGCCGATGACGGCCGGCGACGGCCTGATGGGAACGGACGACGATGCCGATTCAGGCGCGGGATCGGGCGGCGCATTGGGCGAGTTTGCCTCGGAGACACTGGGCCAGGCATTGAGCGAACGAGGCGGTTTTGGCATTGCATCGAGCATCATCCGTGAACTTTCCCATGCCGGTAACCGGCCCGGAAACGGAAAAGTAACCGGAAATCTAAACCAAAATCACCGTCTAAGAGCTTCTGAATGACTAGAGTGATTAAGAGAAACTGACGATAGGCCCAGCAAGGAGTCGCATCAATGGACATTCGCAGCAGCATGGACGGACTGAGGTCGCTTTTGGGAGTCAATCCCACAGCTCCATCGCCAACCCAGAGTAAGAGCAACACAGCCGCGGCGGGGAGCAGTTTCGATAGCGATCGCGCCACGTTCTCAAGCGCGGCCAGCGAAGTTTCGCAGTCGGCTGCTGGCGACGGCGTTCGCACCGACAAGGTCGCCGCGGTACAGTCGGCTCTGGCTGCCGGCACCTACCATGTGCCGGCCACGGCGGTTGCGTCCAAACTCATCGATTCGATGCTGGCGGACGGGCTCGGCGCCGGCCAGTCATAGGGATACCAGGAAAGCTGACCATGCAGGATACCGAGGCGCGCCCGGCGAATCCGGAGCTGAGACAAATCGTGGTGGAAGCTTCGCAGGCGCTGGCGCTTTTAGACGCGGCCCGGCTCGAAGAGCTCGCCCTTTCATGCCAGGAGCTTACCCGGACGCTCAACCCGAAAGACGCTCGAGTTCGCGGGCTGCTGGCGGAGCAGGCGCGGGAGAGTCAGGCCGACATGGCGGTATTCGCGCATGTGCTCGCGGCCACGCGCGCCAATCTGGACGTGATGAATCGGTTGCGCGAGCTGCGCGCCGGACGCGTGGAATACACCGAGCGGCAGGTGCACCGCGGCCTTTGCCATGGCGCCTCGCCGCTGGACGGGCCGCCGATGGGCGGATCAATGAGAGGATCGAAGAGCGGTAGCCAATCGGACGAGAGTGCGGAGGAGCGGTATGGGAACCATTAACTCCGCGCTGAGCATCACAACTGGAGCGCTCGACGCTGACCAGGCGGCTCTGAATGTGGTCGCCAATAACGTCGCCAACGCGAACACGACCGGCTATACCGTTGAGACGCCAAACTGGCAGGAAAATGCGCCCATCGACACAGCTGGCATCCAGATCGGGCAGGGTGTTACAGAGACCGGCGCTACGTCGCAACGCAACCTCGTGCTGCAGGCGCGGCTCGATCAGCAACAGCAGCAGGCTGCTTCATCCAGTACGCGGCTGACGGCGCTCAATAATATTCAAGCGTTGTTCACGCCCGACTCGAACGCTTCATCGAGTGCGATGGCGGGCGACATCGGCAGCGACATCACCAGCTTCTTCGACTCGTTTTCTTCGCTCGAGAGCGATCCCACAAACAATGCGCTGCGCGAGCGGGTGCTTTCCTCGGCCTCTACGCTGGCCGGCGACATTTCAAATGCTGCCAACAGCCTCAACCAGCAAAGCGCGTCGCTTAGCCAGGAGGCGTCTGGCATCGCCAGCCAGGTGAATTCGCTGACAGGGGCCATTGCCGAGCTCAACGTGCAGATTCAATCTACTTCGCCCAACGCCGACGCTGGAACTCTCGAAGACCAGCGGCAGCAGGATATCAGCCTGCTTTCAACGTTAATCGGCATCAACCAGGTGAAAACCGAGGACAACGGCCTTGCCATCACAACCACCTCGGGCCAGGTGCTGGTCGATGAGGGCAACAGCTTTCAATTGACCACGGGCAATGTGAGTGGCGCGACGGACTTCTTTCTGGATGGGACCGATATCACCTCCGACCTTGCCTCAGGCGGCGGACAACTGGGTGGGTACCTGACGGCGCGTACGGTGGACATTCCCAATGCGCTGGGTGCGCTCGATCAACTGGCCTACAGCGTTTCAACCTCGGTCAATGCGCAGAATAACTCCGGCACGGATGCCGATGGAGCAACAGGAACTGCGGCGAACCCGCTTTACATTTTCAATCAACCCACGCAAGTGGCCGGCAGCGCGGCCAGCATGAGCGTGGTGATGACAGATCCCAATCAGATCGCAGCCGCGGGCGCGGGCGACGGGACGGGAGACAATTCAAATGCCGTTGCCATGGCAAGTCTGGCCGGACAGACGATGGTGAGCGGCCAGACCCCGATCAACTATTACTCGAATTTTGTTTCCACGCTGGGCGCGACGGTGACGGAGGTGCAGACGGAGAACACCGCCCAGAATGCTTCGGTAACCCAATTGCAGACGCAGAACGACGCGCTCTCGAGCGTGAATCTGAATGACGAGGCGGCTGCCATGTCAACGCTTGAAACCAGCTATCAGGCGGCTTCGCAGGTGTTTACGATGCTCAACACGGTGATGTCCTCGGCGCTGAACCTCGGCGATCAGACGGCGGTGTCGTAACAGCAGCTACTAGCTTCTAGCTCTTAGCTTTTTCGTGCCGGTTCGAAGTTTGCGGCACGTCTTGGATTTTTAGCTGGATGCCGCCGAAAGACAAAGGCCAAAAGCCAGGGACTGAAAACTAGAAGCCAGGAGCTGATTTCACATGCAAGTCGATCCTCTCTACATCACGAATCTCGTTGGCTCCCTCGAT
>JBAWFY010000443.1:0-6794 GCA_049592335.1 Occallatibacter sp. | reverse complement strand
CGCCATCCACAACCGCGTCACGCCCGGCTGTAGCGGAGCCCCATCGACGGGCAGCTTAACCAGGAACTCGCTGAAGAGCGCCTTGTTGCCAAGCAGGCACTCGTGCCCTTCCACGCGCGCCGACAGTCCACGCCCGGGAAAGATCTGCACCTCTTCCGCGGGCGACCATTTCAGCCCAGAGTTTTTCGAGTAATCGACGATCGCGTGAGCCAGCGGATGATTCGACCGCTCCTCGGCCGCCGCTGCCATGCGCAGCAACTCGTGTTCCCTTGTTTGCTGGAGCGGGGTCATCCGCTCCAGCACCGGCCGCCCCACCGTCAGCGTCCCCGTCTTATCGAGAACTACCGCGTCCAGATGCGCGAGCCGCTCCAGCGCCTCGCCGCCCTTGAAGAGCACGCCGAGTTGCGCGCCGCGACCCACGGCCACGGTCAGCGCCGCCGGAACCGCCAGCCCCATCGCGCAAGGGCAGGCGATTACGAGCACAGCTACGGTGTTGGCCAGCGCCAGAGGTAGCGATCGCGCAACCACGAGCCATGCCGTAAACGTGATTGCCGCAAGACCCAGAACTACCGGCACAAAGATGGCGCTCGCCGAATCGGCCAGGCGCTCCATGGGCGCGCGCGAACTCTGCGCCTGATCCACCATACGTGCGATTTGCGCCAGCATCGTTTCTTGGCCCAGCGATTGCGCGCGGCACACCACCGCGCCGTCGTAATTGAGCGATCCGGCCAGCACGCGCCCGCCCGCCTCGCGTTCAAGCGGCGTGGCTTCGCCGGTCAGCATCGACTCGTCCACCGTGGTGCGCCCCTCCACAATCGTTGCATCCATGGGAAAACGCTCGCCCGGCAGCACGACGATGATGTCACCGGGCCGCACCTCTTCGAGCGGCACCACCGTTTCGACGCCGTCTACCACGCGTCGCGCTGTTGCCGGCCGCAGCCGCGAAAGCGAGTCCAATGCGCCAAGCGCCCGCAGCTTCGCCCGAGCTTCGAGTGCCTTGCCCAGCAGCAGAAAGCCGATGATCAACAGCACTGCGTCGTAGTAGACCGCACGGTCCGGCGCGGGCCAGATCGTCGCATACGCCGAATAGAGAAACGCCACGCTCGTGCCCAGGCTTACCAGCGTATTCATGTTGGTGGCGCCGTGGCCGAGCGCACGCACCGCGCTCACGTAGATCCCGCGACCCGCCCATACACCCACCATCGCGGTCAGAATCAGCAGGAACCATCGCAGCGCCGGAGCCGGGATGTCGTAAAGCCACGGCAGCGTACGAACCAGGAATAAATCGAATGTACCCATCTGCGAGCTCAGCGGCATGGCCGACAGCATCGCAACAGCCCCCGCGGCAAGCGTCACCCACGCTTTTGCCGCGGCGCCTTCGGTAGCGTCATGCGCGTGCGCGCTTTCCCCCTCGCGCGGCAGCACCGCATCGTAACCGGCGCTGCGAATCGCTTCGATAAATTTTTCCGGGGTGGCCTGAGCAGGATCGAACACCACGCTCGCCCGATGTGCCATCAGGTCGACGCGCGCCTGCTCTACGCCGGGTGTCGAGCGCAGCGCTTCCTCCACGTGATGCTGGCACGATGCGCAGGTCATACCCAGTACTGGTAGCGTCAGCGTTTCCCGTGTGATCGATTCTCGTGTGTTTGAGTCTCGTGTGCTTGAGGCCACCGGCAGCTCCAGACGGGTCAGGATTCCAGATGCGCCGCGTAGCCTGCCTTGGCAAGCGCGGCAATGGCCGATTCCACCGGCGCGGGCTCCTCGTTCGAAGTCAGCCGTGCCGCTCCCACGCGAACCTCATTCACCACTACGCCGGGCGTCGCCGCCAGCCCCTGATTCACGCGGCGCACGCAGGAGCCGCAGTGCATCCCATCGATTCTGAGCGTGAACTCCGCCATCTTTCGCTCCTTTGCGTTTTATTCGATGATAGCGGGAAATAAACGATTCCGTCGCAGCCGCGTTTGCGAACCCGCGAAGCGCCACGACCGCGTCGATTGGCTTGAGCGCGCGTAAGCTTGCCGACCCGCTCACTTGCTGTTTTCCGGAACCAGGTACGAGAATGACAAAGTGCCGAACATCCAACGCGAGTTTCCGCAAACGCCGCTCGTCGGCGTCGGCGCGGTCGTAGTTCAAGAGCGCCGCGCGCTCCTCGTGTGCCGCGGCACGGAACCCCTCAAAGGCCATTGGACGCTTCCCGGCGGGCTGCTCGAGCTGGGCGAGTCCGTCGCCGACGGCGTGGCCCGCGAGGTCCTGGAAGAGACCGGCCTCATCGTTGAGCCGATCGAGCTGGTCGAGCTCGTCGATCGCATTTATCGCGAATCCGGTCGCGTCCGCTACCACTATCTGATCGCCGATTACCTCTGTCGCGTCACCGGCGGCGAGTTGCGCGCGAGTTCCGACGCCGACGCCGTCCGCTGGATCGAACGCGACGAATGGATCGATCTCGTCGAGTGGAATGGCCATCCGCCGCGGCGGACCTTGGCTCTCGATCCCATCACCGTGCGCGTCATCGAAAAAGGATGGCAAAGGTCGCAAGCTCTCGAAAAAGAGAAAAGCTAAATGATGACCGAGCCCGCAAATCGTAGTGGCCGATGGATCAAGCCAACGCTTTTGGCGTTGCTTCCGTTCGTACTGATCGCGGGCGTCTCATTCTACTTTCGCCCAGTCAGCTGCTACAACGAGTGGACCTATCTGCACGAAGATTTTTCCGGCATCGAGAGCCGAACCATCGAAGTTGCGGGCCATAGGATGCACTATCTGGCCGAGGGCCCGGCGAACGGTCCCGCGGTCGTGCTTGTGCACGGGCTCGGCGCCAGCGCGGAGGACTGGGGCGCACTCGCTCCCTATCTCGTGCGAGCCGGCTTCCGCGTTTACGCTCCCGATCTCATCGGTTACGGACGCAGCCAGCGGCCCGAAGATTTCTCCTATTCAGTCCGCGACGAGGCAGCCATCGTTGTCAGCTTCATGGACGCGCTCGGACTCAAGCAGGTTGAGCTCGGCGGATGGTCCATGGGCGGATGGATCGCAGTGCTCGTCGCCCAGGAGCATCCGGAGCGCGTCGGCCGGCTGATGCTCTTCGATGCCGCCGGACTCAACGTGAAACCTGACTACGATACTGCGCTGTTCACGCCGTCGAATCTCGATCAGCTCCACCAGTTGCAAGCCATCCTTTCGCCGCAGCCCCGGCCCATCCCCGCGTTTGTGGCGCGCGATATTCTGCGGAGCTTCCGTAGCCGCGGCTGGGTCATCCAGCGCGCCCTCGCTGAGATGTTTACGGGGCGGGACGTGGTCGACAACGATTTGCCGCAGCTCAAAATGCCGGTGCTTCTGGTGTGGGGCGAGCTTGATCGCGTTACGCCGCTCGATCAGGGCGAAACCATGCATCGCCTTATTCCGAAGTCAGAGCTCGACGTCATTCCCGGCTGCGGCCACATGGCGCCGATCGAGTGCTCCACTGCCGTCGGCCCCAAAGTCGTCGCCTTCGCGCGGCAGTAGGTTTCACGTTTTCACTCCATTCATTTTCTGCACTTCGTTCCTGTCTTTCTACTCCCTATTGCCTACTCACTATTCCCTGTCTTCTTGACTCTCCCTCGCCCCCTTTGCGAGACTCCGGCCATGGGATACAGCGGCAAGCTTGAATACGCCGGAGAGCGTAAAATCCGGGAACGCAATACCAATCTCTACCGCCTCGCGCACTGGCCCATCTGGATTTGGGTGTTCTTTCTCGCGCCCGGGCCGCTCACCTTCAATATGTTCGCCGGCGGCTTTCACTGGGCCAACTGGGCATGGCTCGCTGCGGTCCTTCTCGGAACCGGCATTGCCGGCTTCAACGCGCAGTTGCCCGGCTCGGAGCACCGCCCCTACATCCTGCGCTTCGACGAGGACAAGCCCAATCCGCTCTATCGCCGCATCTGCTACACGTTCGCGTGGAACGCGATACTGAACTACGCACTGCTCAATATTGCGGCGCTGGCGTACGCTGTCTCGACCGGCCTGTGGCGGATGAAGCAGATTTACTACTGCGCGTACGCGCCGATCTGCGCGGCAATTCTGCTGCTGGGGATTCTGGGCATGCTGCCGCGCGTGGGGCGCTCCACCAAGGGCGAAGGCTGGGAGCGTCGCTACTTTTATGGATCGGTGTGGGCCGTCACCGCTGCGCAAACCATCCTGCTCCTGCTCTGGAAGACGCTGCCGCTCACCGCAACCGGCAGTCTGATCAAGCTGATCGTTTTTGTTGCCGTGCTCGTGGTTTTTGGTTTCTTAGCGGCGCGCGGAGTTCTACCACGTACGCGGCCGATTGTTCGGGGCGAGTTGATGGTGTCGGACTGAACTGCGGCTCCAGTTGTGCAGCGGCGAGCATGAGTATTATCGGATGGGATTACGAATCTAGACATAATGCGGCGAGTCTTTGAACAGATTTTGGCAGATCCCCGTTACCAGAACAGCCTTGATTGGGGAGAACCAAGGCACGGTCATCCCGAGGGCACTGTTCGGGCGCATATTGCTGAGCTAGAGAGGAATCTTCGTCATGTGAGGCCAGTGATCTCAAAAGAGCATTATTGGAAATTAAGAGTTCTCATTCACACGCACGACATGTTTAAGAGCGAAGCAAAGTCAGGAACGACGATCACTGACCCAAGAAGCCATTCGTCGTTGGCTCGAGAATTCCTCTCCGAGTATTGTCAGGATGAGGATCTCTTGAACATGGTCCAATACCACGACGAGGGGTGGGCACTCTGGCAGCAGTACTCTGAACGGGGAGTTTATAATCGGCGTCGTTTCGAGAACCTGCTAACCACCATTAAGGACTGGAACCTGTTTTTGTGGTTCAACCTCATTGATGCCTGCACGGAAGGCAAGAGCCGCGAGCCTATCATCTGGTTTATCGAGGAGGTTAACCGTCGGCTCGAGACTTCCGTTTCGGCTAACTTCGTCTTTTGATCCTATGCCATCCTGATTACCTGGGCGATTGACGCCTCTCTCCAATCTGCAAAGTGATTCAAATCACATTTGACCACCAGCCTCGGGCGGTATAAGCGGTATAAGAAGGTTGCTATGTGCCTGGCGATTCCCGGAAAAGTCGAAGAGATCACGAACGACGGCCTCATCCGCATGGGCAAGGTGAACTTTGGCGGTGTGGTGAAGAAGGTTTGCCTGGACTACGTGCCTGAGGTTGTGGTCGGCGATTACACCATTGTGCACGTGGGCTTTGCGCTCTCGAAGATCGACGAGGAGACCGCCAAACAGACACTTGAGGATTTCCGCGCCATGGGCGTGCTCGATGAAGAGCTGGCCAGCGAAGAAGAAGCCTTTGCGCGGGCGGCGCGACGGCCGCAGTCGAATTGCCCGGATGGGAGTTGTGAGACGACCGGAATTAGCGGAACTGGCGGTGCTGGTCCTAACTCCGCGAACTCCGCTGCGAAGCGCCAATGAAGTACCTCAACGAATTCCGCGACGGCGAGATCGCTCGAGCGATGGCGCGTGAGATTGTACAGGCCACGACGCGGCCGTGGAAGATCATGGAGGTCTGCGGTGGCCAGACGCACTCCATCATCAAAAACGGCATCGACCAGATGCTGCCGCGCGGATCCCGCGCCAGCGTGGAAATGATTCACGGCCCCGGCTGCCCGGTCTGCGTCACGCCGCTCGAGCTGATCGATAAAGCGCTCGCCATCGCCGCCCAGCCCGGCGTTATCTTTTGTTCCTTCGGAGATATGCTGCGCGTTCCCGGCACCGAGAGCGATCTGTTTCAGATCAAAGGCCGCGGCGGCGACGTGCGCGTGGTCTACTCACCTCTCGATGCAGTTGAAATTGCTCAGAAGAATCCGCGCAACGAAGTGGTTTTCTTCGGCGTGGGTTTTGAAACCACCGCGCCGGCCAACGCCATGAGCGTGCACCTGGCCAAGCGGCGCGGGTTGAAGAATTTTTCGCTGCTCGTCTCGCATGTTCTCGTCCCGCCCGCAATTGAAGCCATCATGTCGTCGCCCGGCAACCGGGTGCAAGCCTTTCTCGCCGCGGGCCACGTCTGCAGCGTAATGGGCTACTGGGAGTACCCGCCGCTGGCCGAGAAATTCGGCATTCCCATCGTGGTCACCGGCTTTGAGCCGCTCGATCTGCTCGACGGAATCCGGCGCGCAGTGCTGCAACTGGAACGCGGAGAAGCGCGCGTCGAAAATGCCTACGAGCGCGTTGTCACCTACGCGGGAAATCTTGAAGCGCAGCAGCTGTTGGCGCGCGTCTTCGAAGTCACCGATCGCGCCTGGCGCGGCATCGGCGTGATTCCTAAGAGCGGCTGGCGCCTGAACGCCGATTATCGCGACTTCGACGCCGAAGAGCGCTTTCACATCACAGGCATTCACACCGAGGAGTCACCGCTCTGTCATTCAGGAGATGTGCTGCGCGGAGCCATCAAGCCTGCCGAGTGCCCAGCCTTCGGTAAAGAGTGCACCCCGCGCCATCCCCTCGGCGCGACGATGGTCTCAAGCGAAGGCGCCTGCGCCGCATACTACAACTACGGGCGGTTTTTGTCGGCGGAGGAATTAGCCGGGGCGGGTCGTTCATAAACTGGTATCGCGAGATTGCGTATGTCGAATAGGATTCGGAAGATCGGTAGGGCGGTTTGGCTTACCATTCGCGGTGTTTTTGCCGGCTATGTATCTTACCTCCTTGTTCTCGCTGTATGTGAACATCTCCGCTATCAAAGAATCGACGAAGAGCATTATTTCTACCGCCTTTTTAATCCCTTTTGGTTTCCTTATCTTTGTTTGCCTTCTTTTTGGAGAGAATTGTGGGGG
>JBAWFY010000442.1:0-4000 GCA_049592335.1 Occallatibacter sp. | reverse complement strand
GTTTTACGCAGTCGGGCTGCCGACTCCCGGCGCCATCGGGCGCAAACGCGAAATCCTGATGCCATCGCGGCCCGGCGAACGGCTGGTCATCGTGGTAGCAGACGTGGTCAGGTGCTCTTCGACGCTGCTGGCATGCTTCGGGGCCGGGCTGCAAAGCGCCACTATCGGTGTCAAGTCCGGCGGCGGGACATCCAGGCAACAAGCCGATTTGATCGGCGCGGCGCTTGGTGCGGAGGTGATCGGCGGCGGCGAAGTCAACGGGCAACCGATTCCCGGCGGGCTGATCGGCAACTCGCCGGTCCAAGCTTCGCGCATCGCATGGAAGGGCAAGCACCTACACTTCAAAAGCACCAATTTCGGCGCCGCTTTCGCGCGCGTCCACGAGCTCGCGCGGGAGATACGGCGCCGCGGGGGGCAGGTGGATGTCATAGTCGGTTCCCTGGCCAATTGTGCTGCCATCGTCCGCCGGATCGTGTCGCGACACTACGACCGGGTCTTCGTGGCCACGGGCGGCTTTTACGAAAGCGCGTCCGAGGAGGACATGATATTCGGCGGCGACGTTTTCACCGGACTCGGATGCGTTGCGGACGACATGGACGACGAAGCGCGGCTCATGTTATTCGCAGCGCAAGCCCTTCCCGGCACTGAGGCTCGGCGTGCCCATCTTCATACCAACTGGATCGGCCGGGCGCTCGACCGATTCGGCATGGCCGACGATATCGACGCGATAGTGACGGGACGGGGCCTTTCCCGCGACATACAGCGCGCGATGGCGACCATCATCCTGGAAGTCGTGACTGCTATGGGCGAGCCGGTCATCACGACCAGCCCGCTCACCCTGTCCATTCCGCTCGCGGCGCCCATCGCCGTGCGCGCCAACAACAATCCCAAAGGAGAGTACGCATATGGAGAATGAACACAAACATGCCGTGACAGAATGGTTCGACGGACTGAACCGCGGCGATCTCGACGGTCTGCTCGCACTATTTACCGACAGTCCCACCATCAAGAACGCGGCGTTCCCGCCGGACCACGGGGAACAAGCGCCGCGCCGGCTGCTCGAGAGTTTCTTCTCGCGCACCAGCTCGCGTCACTTCCAGATGACCGGCTACGCGGAAAACGGCGACGTTGCGTTTGCCTCGTGGATCGGCCTGCTGACATTCGCGGGTCAGGTCGGCGGCACACCATTTTTGGGGAGCCTGCCGGTTTGCCTGACCGGCGTAGAGGAATTTCATTTCCGCGACCGTCTGATTGATCACTTGGATATCGTGCACGAGACCACGACTATCGCCGTCCAGGCGCGAAGGCAGGGCATTTCTGGCCGGGTGTCCGAATCGGTCGATCTCGACCGCGCGGTGCGCGACTATTTCCGAGCAGAGGAGGTAGGCGACGTGGAGGCGATCGTTTCCATGTTCGACGCCGATGCGGTCATCCGGAACGCCGCCCAGCCGCCAGTTTTCGGAAAAGAAGGCGCACGAAAATTCGTTTCCGATTTCCGAGATCGGACGGAATTCCGCAAGTTCAGCATCGCGTCGATCGCCCGTCAGGGATCGAAGATATTCGCCTCCTGGCGCGGACACCTGCGTTTCAAGGCGGGCGTCGTGTTTGGACCAGGCGTATGCACAGCGGAGCCGTTCGAGATCGAGCTTTCCGGCGTCTGTGAATTCGACTTCACTGAGGGCGGGGCCATCCACAGCCTGCTGATCGCGCACGAGACTACGACGGCCACGCAGATGGCCATGAAGCATACGGCGGGAATCGAGTCGTCGGCCAGCTAGTTGAAAATCCTAGGCCGCTACCGCGGCCCTCCGATCTCTGGTAGGCACTTCGTCAACAGCGGTGGTGGCGGCAGGCTCGGCGGTGGCGGCGTCCAAGCCTACCAGTTACGCAGGCCTCCGGCCGAGGATTACTCAGTATCAATTCTCCTCATGCGAGTGTGAGGTATTATCGCGCAGCTCTTCTTTTTTGGGTCACCTTCAAGACCTACGAGCAGGCCAATGCGCGGGCACGAGTTTCCCGCCATCGCAAACTTGTTTGTTAAAGAATTGTGAAAGACGAGACCTTTTGGCCTGGAATGGGTAATTCTAATCATGAAGACCTTGTTGACGACGCGGAGCTGAAGGTCATGAGCAGCACAGACACCTTGGATGATCGTGATACCGGTCTAATACATCTCCATATCTGCATCCATTGCGGCCATTCCCGACAGCGAGAAGAGGTCGGGGACCGGGAGGTTAGTTCGGGAATATTGCATTGCCCCAAATGCGGTTTCGACGGTCCTCTAAACATCGAAATCCGGGATTTGCCGGCGTGATGCAAACCAATGAAGCCCGCGCCTGCTCCTTCAGGCGCTGAGGGATAGTCGCGCCTGCGCAGGTTTCCGCAAGCTCTCCAGCTTACGTGCCGTCGCCTTCACGAATTCCTTGACCAGCCGGGATTTTGTGTCGGCGCGGACGGCAAGATTGGTGACGAGCTTCAGGTTCTCTTCGGCGAGCGGGCGCATCGTGATGCCGTCACGTGCGATGCGCCATGCTCCTGTCCGAGTGAGAAATGCAAGTCCGCCGCATTCCAGGATCAGAGGAACAGCCTCTTCGGCACCAGTGAAATGGTGCAATTCCGAAGCGGCAACACGCGCCTTCCTCGCTTCGCTCATGACCGCGTCATACATGTAGGGGCTGACCGGCCGCGAGAACATGGCCCATGTGCGGTTGTGCAACCCAGCAAGCCCGACTTCGCGGCAAGCAGCCAGAGGGTCATGCGACGACATCGCGATGTAAAAGGGATGTTCGGCCAGCTTGAGGCAACTGAGCTTTCGCATTTCGGGAACCCCTGTGGTCAGCGCCAGATCAAGCGTTCCGGCGATCACATCGCGCGCCACCTCGTGGGAATAACTGCTGGACCAGTTGATCTGAATCCCCGGATAAAGCGGAAGGTGAACTGAGCGGACTACAGAGGCCAGCCACGGATCGGTGTATGCTGATCGTCCGAGGTTGAGAATGTTTTCGCCTCCGCGTGGCGCGGCTCTGGCGGCTGTCACAGCGTCCTCAATGTGCGCAATGCCCTGGCGCGCGTGCTCTACGAACTTCGCGCCAGCTTCGGTCAGCTCGACCTTCTGGTGATTGCGCTCAAAGAGCCGCACATCGAGCAGGCTCTCCAATTCGATGATCCGCTTGGTGAGCGCGGACTGGTCGATGCCAAGGCGCACGGCCGCTCTGAAGAAGTGCAGTTCCTCTGCCAGAACGATGGCCGACTGTACCAATCTCATTTCGGGAAGAACCATAGCTGTCCTCCAGGGAGAGAAACCAAGGCACGGACAGCTTGCCGGATACAGATGTGGTGAGGAAGGGCGCCCCGCCGCCGGTGTGCTGGCAGCCATGAATCAGGCGGCAGGTGTCTTTTTTGATGCCGCTTAGCAGCATCGTGGTTGCAGAGATTCGTCCCGTCATGCCCGCCAGGAATGACGCTCTCCCCATTTTTCATTGGACTCCAAGGCCCGCACAGAGCCACCCTCGTCCTCAAAGGAGCGGGAACGGCGCCAGATATAGCTCGTCGGTCGGGGCGCGGGAGGAGACGATTCTATGAACTCTATGCCGACAATGCAGGAGATGGAGGTGGTTGATTCACTTCTGACCGTCGAGGATGTCGCTGAACGTCTCAGGGTGTCGCGGGATTGGGTGTGGGATCACTCCAGCCGAAAAGCCCCGTATTTGCCTGTCATTCGGATGAGTGATGGAGTCCTCCGCTATCGCGAAAGCCAAATCGCAGAGTTCGTCAACGAGCGGGAACGGCTGTCTTCATTGCGGCGAAAACACCGGTAAAATGAAGGTAGCCCGCTCGTTCCCCCCACAGAAATCGAGGAATCGATGGGCAAGTCGCACCAGAAGGGATGGGTCGTTGCGCGCGGAAAGAAATGGTACGGCTATTTTCGTCGGACCGTGATCGATCCTGCCAACAATGAAACCAAAAGCACTATCGTTCCAATGGTTCTCGGCCTCAAGTC
>JBAWFY010000441.1:0-2942 GCA_049592335.1 Occallatibacter sp. | reverse complement strand
GGCTACGGGATAGCGCAGCGGGCGGGTTAGCTTCAGAGACATAAACCGGAGAACCCAGATGCGTGAAACTTCTGATGGCCGCCAACGTGTGAATCGGCGTTCCAGTCGTTCGAGGTGCAGCAGAACGCGAAGCCAACTTGAGAAGCACCGAGTTGGCTCGCGGAGCGAACGTCGCCGGATGCGGGGGGCCAGTTACTGGCAACGGACTCCGATGCTTTGAAACACGCGTCTGCTCGACGGGCCCTACAGTCCGCCCAAAGGCCGCCGCAATACCTTGGCTCTGATGGGGGTCGTGCCCAACTCGCGTGAGGGGCTGGAAACGATGTGAACTTTTCTCCGTAGACACTTTACGCTGCGCGACTGAACCTGGTTGGGGCTGTGTTGGTGCGTTCGGGTTATACACTGGAGGCCAATGGGGCTTGGCTGGGTTTCTTCCGGGCATGCTCATTCCTCCGCAGCTCGTCATTAGCTGCCCGAAGCGCGCCGCTTAAGCGCGCAAGATCAAGAATCGAACCTAAAGCGCCGAGCACTCGTCGCAGCTCGTTACGCGAATTATACCTAGCTAGGTTTGTAACCGGTACCCATCGGACTAGTACAGACACTTACTGATTAAAAACAATAGATTGACGATTTTCTGCTGGACGGTGTCGGACCAGAGAAAACACAAGTTTGAGTCCCACATGAGGAGCCAATTATTTTCTTAGGCTTACGAGCCTCCCCCACTCCCCGATGCCCCCAAAATTACAAAGACTGTAGGGACTTGGCGATCAGACAGACTTGCTCCCAGGAGTCCGGCGCCTGATCGGCTTCGATGCGCTTCCATTCCGGCGCTGTCAGAGCTGCCATTCTCGCGATGCTCAGCGCGTCTGCTTTTCGAGCAGGCGGCGCATGTTACTCGGCGCCTCATGCGGAGGGGTCGGTGGCAGGAGCGCCAGACTTTCGCGGGCGGTTGCACGGCTCTGATCGATCTGGCCGTTGGCGCGGTACGCCCTGGCTAGTGTCAGCAGCATGATGGAGATTTTGTGGTGGGTGAGCTCTACCGCGCGCTGGGCATAGGTAAGGGCAAGTTCGGGATCGCGGGCCGAGGGTGGTTCGGCGTTTAGAAAATCGGGCGCTGCGGCCAGCAGCATCATCACCGAGCACTGGTTGCCGGCGCAGATCTGCCGAAAGGTGGTGAGCCCCGAGGCCACAAGCCCTCCAGCAGCCGGATCTTTGCGCAGTCGATATTGCACAATGCCGAGACGAATCTGTACGTCGGCCATCATCGGTCGCAGATCCTGCCAGGAAGAGCTTTGCTGCATGCTTTTCAGTACTGCAATCTCGCGCAGCAGAGCAGGCTCGGCTGCGGTCAGATTGAGGTGTCGTGCTTCGGCTGAGCGTTCCAACTCCGAATCTGCGGCGGCCTCGTAGGGCTCGGCCAGAGAACCGAGAACACGAGCCAAATCGGTCTGGGCACGCTGATCCTGCGGGTCGGCGGCTGCTCGGGCCGAGGCCTCGCTCACAGCGCGACTGGCCGGCGCGCGTGCTTCGGTATAGCGGCCCAACTGCGTCAGCGCGTCGATTTGCCGGGTGAGCAAATACATGCGAGAACGAATGCAGTAAAGAGATTGCTGTTCTTCGAAAGGAAGCGCGTCGATCACTTGTAGACCCTCACGCGTATCTTCGAGCTCCTGAACCGGATCGCTGAAGCCATCTAGTTCAGCGATCCTTAAGAAGTAAGCAGCGAAGCCCTCACGCGCAATTCCATTGGGATCGAGGATCAAGGCGCGGTCCAAAAGTGCCTTCATTTGGCGATAGGCATGGAAGGAAGGATTCAAATCAACGATACTGTTCTGGTCTTCAACGCCAAGTTCATCGCCTAATACCGCCCAGGCGCGAGCAGTTGCGCGCAAGTCTTCAGAGGTAACTCCGGACAGAGCCAGGAGCCGGTTATAGGTGTCGATCGACTCCTGCGTGGCCGCTACGGACTCCTGCATCGGCGCGAAACCCGTGAGAACGTTGCCACGCACGTACTGAGCTTTGGCGAGTGCACGCAATGCAGCTTTATCGCGCGGATGGCTGCGCGTGAGGGCCTCGCCCATCGCGATCGCCTTGCCTATTGTCGCCAGCGCGCCCTGTTGATCGCCGATGTTTTGATCGTAGGAGCTGCCCTGCAATGCCGACAAACGCGTGTACGCCTGCATCAGGTCGAGTTGCGTTGCACGGTCCCCCTGCGCAGCGGCGTTCATGCGGTCCAGTTGATCGAGCACGCGGGTTACCAGGATCTTTTGCGCGTTGGTGGATCCCGGAAGCTGCTGAATGGCGCCGTCGAGCTCCGATAACAGACTATTGCTGAGTTGGCGCAGGTCATCGGCGCGCGCCTCGGCCTTTTGCCGCTGCCACGCAATGCCTATGATGCCAGCGATCACAGTCATTGCCAGCACCGAGCTCGCCACCAGAGCGAAGCGGTGACGTCGAACGAACTTGCCAGCACGATATCGCCACGAGCCCTTCCGCGCGGCCACCGGATTTCCGTCAAGAAAATCGCGGAGATCCTTCGCAAACTGCTCCACAGTCGCATAGCGCTGCTGCGGCTCCTTGCGCAGGGCTTTGAGCAGGATCGCTTCCAGATCGCTATCGAGCCGTTTGCCCGAAGGCAGAGAGGGGCGCGACGGCGCCTGCTCGCAGATCACATGCTGTATCTCGGCCGTCGTTAGTCCTTCAAGTTGATACGGCAGTTTCCCGGTGAGCAGAAGATAGAGCAGAACGCCCAACGAGTAAGTGTCCGATGCCGCGGCAATCGGCTTGCCCAGCACCTGCTCGGGACTGGCATATTGCGGCGTGTAACTGAGATACCCCGAGCGCGTGAGTTCGCCTTCGCTCGCGGATGGAGAAACCAGCTTGGCGGTACCGAAATCGAGCAGGCGCGGAGTTCCGTCGGCGAGAACCAGAATGTTATCCGG
>JBAWFY010000440.1:0-8950 GCA_049592335.1 Occallatibacter sp. | reverse complement strand
CACACGTGGGGAGAGCGCGTTTCGCACGACGTGCTGCTGTTCGGCCGGGAATTTCGCGGCGAGGAACTGGGCCCGAGCGACGTGGTAACGGCGTATGTAACCGACGATGCGCATTACCTGGTGGCGGAGATCGATCGCGGAGTGCCGGCCAAACGCGTGGACATTGTGTTTCGCGATCTGCGCAAACCGAATTCATACTTCGAAGTGCTGGTGTGGGGACTGGACGCGCGGTTTTCCGCGTGGTACGCCAAGGGCGCGTGGTTTGTGAAAACCGATTACAAAGCGCCCAACGGCCGCATCCTCAAGGCCGATCCCGGCATCATGCCCGACGTGTGGACCACGGTGGTTGCCGAAGGAAAAGATGAGATCGAGGACTTCAGCATCGTGGGCGAGAAGATTTACGTCAATCGGCTGCACGACGTAAAAACGGAGACCACGGTATACACACTGGAGGGAAAAGCGGCGGGGACGGTGAACTACGACGGCATTGGAGCCGCGACGGTGGTGGAAGGGCGCAGCACGGATCGTTACGGTTTCTACAGTTTCGAATCCTTCATCGCTCCGCCTACCATCTACAGGCTGGACACGATGACCGGCAAGGCTGACGTCTTCGCCCAGCCCAAAGTGCCTTTCGACACCAGCCAGTTCGAGCTGAAGCAGGTTTTTTATACATCGAAGGACGGCACGCGCGTGCCGATGTTCATCGCGGGCAAGAAGGGATTGAAGCAGGACGGGACAGAACGGCTGCTGATGTTCGGCTACGGCGGATTTGAAGTCAGCGAATTGCCGGAGTGGAAACCGGTCTATGCAGAGTGGATGGAACTGGGCGGCTGGTTTGCGCTGCCCAACCTGCGCGGCGGCGATGAGTACGGCGAAAGCTGGCACCAGCAGGCGATGTTTGAAAAAAAACAGAACGTCTTCGATGACTGGTTCGCGGCCGCCGAATACCTGATTGCGAACAAGTACACCTCGCCGGAGCATTTTGCCATCATGGGCCGTTCGAATGGAGGCTTGCTGATGGGCGCATCGATCACGCAACGGCCGGAGCTGTTTGCGGCGGTGGAGTGCGGCTATCCGCTTCTCGACATGCTGCGCTACGAAAAATTCGAGCTGGGACGGTTGTGGACGACAGAGTATGGATCGGCAGAGAACGAAAAGCAGTTTGCGTATCTGATCAAATATTCGCCGTACCAGAACGTGAAGAAAGGCACGGCGTATCCGGCGGTATTTTTCTTTACAGGAGCGAACGATACGCGCGTCGATCCACTCCATGCGCGCAAGATGACGGCGCTGTTGCAGGCGGATTCATCGAGCGGCAGGCCGATTCTGCTGCACTATAGCGTCGCCGGCGGGCATTCGTCTGGAGTGAGCGTGGCCCAAGAGATCGAGGACGGTGCCGACCAGCTTACGTTTCTGTGGACGGAAACGGGACAACTCTCCCCACAAAGGTGATCTAGGGCCAAGCTCGCCTGCATTGGTTGTCTCCGGACGGGACATCCATACGTAACCTGATGGATCGTGCCGTCTTTCCGATAAAAGTGATACGGAATCTACGGCAATGCCTCTCGGCAAGCTGTCCAGTTTCCCTGGGGATAAGAAGAGAGGAGAACTGCGCAGTAGGTGCGGCGCGTGCTGCACCAGAGCCGAAGAGGGCGAGAGCCGCTTTGGGGAGCGGCTGGGATTCCATGAGCCTTGGAGCGAACGGATGGCACACGTAGAACTCGCGATCACTAAAGTCGAGCGGCAGGAAGAAGAGGCAAGACTCGACGCGTTGACCTCAACCGGAATTCTCGACACGGCGCCGGAGGCGAATTTCGACGCGATCACACGGCTGGCGGCCGAATACTTCAAGGCCGACACGGTGATGCTGGGCTTTGCCGATGAGAGCCGGGTGTGGATCAAATCGTATTGGGGCGAGCCGGTACGGGAGTTGCCGCGGAAAGGATCGATCTTCGAGCGAGTGCTGGCCGAGGATGGTCCGGTGGTGGTCTCGGACATCAACGAAGATGCCGAATTCCGGGAGCGCCGGCTCCCGTTGCGCCGGCTCGAAGCGCAATCGTTTGCCAGCGCACCCGTGCGTTCGCAGGATGGCAAGATTCTGGGTGTGCTGACGGTGTTTTCGTGCCATCCGAGGCGGCCGATGGCGCTCACCGAGCTGCGGATGCTTGAGAATATCGCCGAAATCGCAGCCAGCCAACTGGAATTGCGGAGGCTGCGCAAGAGTTTTACCGGACATCGTGCGCGGCGTGAGCGCCGGGACGAGGTGGTGACCGGAATCTGGCCGCGCAAGGCGGACCTGCGGCAAGCGCTCGAAATGAATCAGTTCGTTTTGTACTACCAGCCCGAGATCGAATTGGTTACGCGACGGATCGTCGGCTTGGAGGCGCTGATTCGCTGGGAGCATCCGGATCGGGGCCTTGTTCCCCCCATGGACTTTATTCCGATGGCCGAGGAAACGGGGCTGATTCTGCCCATCGGCGACTGGGGATTGTCCGAGGCGTGCCAGCAAATCCAGCAGTGGCGCGCTCTCGATCCCGATCTGCCGGCGCCGCGCGTCTGCGTGAATCTCTCAGCGCGGCAGTTCGCGCGCCAGGGGCTCGCCGACCATGTGGAAGCGCTGTTGCGCCGGTCCGGAGTCTCGAGCCAGCAGCTTGGACTGGAGATGACCGAGTCCAGTCTGATCACCGATCCCAGCACGGCATTGGAAGTGCTGAGCAGTTTGCGCAGGCTCGGGGTTTCGCTGCTGATGGACGACTTCGGCACCGGCTACAGTTCGCTGAACCATTTGCATACGCTGCCCTTCGACGTGCTGAAGATTGACCGCTCGTTTGTAACGCGCATGACCGAGGGCGAGCAACCTTTGCAGATTGTGCGCACCATCGTGGAACTGGCGCGCGTGATGGGCATGGATGTGGTGGCGGAAGGAGTCGAGACCAAGGAGCAGCACTTGCTGCTGCGCGATTTGGGCTGCCGCTACGGGCAGGGATTCCTGTATTCGCGCCCTGTAAAAGCGAGCGTGATGAGCGCGATGCTGCAGTTGCCGGGGCGGGTTCTGCCGGATTTTGTAGGGCCGCGGGAGGTCGCGAACTAAAGAGGAACGGCACAGCGCCAGCATTCCCATAATTTCAGATCGGGAATGGGGCGCGATTGTATCCGATCTGGGACAGCGCGACTTTTTTGATTGGAGCTTTCTCACGCATTCGGCTTCCAGCCGGGCTATTCTCCAACTCATGCAGCAAACCGTTCCAACGCAGCCCTCCCTTGCTGCATCCAGTTTTGCTGGATTGCTGGCCACGCTGACCGCGCCCAAGCCTGCAATGGCCGAAGATGAATCACTGTGGAGTTCGAGCGACCTGGGCGAAGACGTGGCCTCGCTCAGCTACGAACGCGCTTTGCGTGCCCATGCGCGCTACCGTCCGGGGAATGGCGGGGCCACGGCCACATTCGAGATGCCACCGGATGGGGCTACAACAGACGCTGGGATCGATGCGCCCGCGGCTATGCTCAGTCCAGAAGGCGCGCCAGAACGGTCAAAAGCCATAGCGCCGGATCGCGATCTGCGTTCCGCGAGCGTGACAATTCGCTTGAGCAAGGCCGAGTGCGTGCGGCTGCGCGACCGCGCGGCGGAAGCTGGATTGACGATCTCGGCTTATCTGCGCTCCTGCGCCCTTGAAGCCGAAACCTTGCGGGCCGAGGTGAAGAAGACGCTGGCAGAGCTGAAGACGGTTGCCGAGACGGCAACTCCGGTGACGCCGACGCGAAAGCTCTCGTCGCTAAAGCCCTGGTTCGGTTGGATTCGACGGTTCTTCAAGCGCTGACGTCGGACGAGGATTGGCGGGTGGCCGCGACCCGCGCGACCTCGCGAATGTGAACCGGCCGCGTGCGACAGCAGCCGCCAACGATCTGCGCCCCAGCACGGAACCACTCCGCAGCACGATCTCCGAATTCGTCCGGATCGGTGTTTCCTGTCCACGAGCGCCGCTCTGCGTCCCATCCCTCGCCGGAGTTGGGATAGACGAGCACAGGCTTGTCAGAAGCCGCGCGCAACTCGGCAATCAGAGGTGAAATCCATTGGGGCGGCACGCAGTTGACGCCGATGGCGATGATTTGCGGAAAAGTGGCCACGAGCGCCGCGCAATCGACCACAGGCTCGCCGTGTGAGACATGTTTCTCGTCGCGGCACGAAAAGCTGAACCAGGCCTGCAAATCCGGCCAGTCGCTCAGAACCTTGCCTACTGCGCGGGCCTCCTCGAGAGACGGAAAGGTCTCAAACGCGAGAAGGTCGGGCGCTTGCGGACCTGAAGCATTCGCAAACACCTCGATGCGCTCGCGGTGAAAGCGCACCAGATCGTCAAACGAGCAGGCGTAGTTGCCGTGATACTCGCCGCCGTTGTGCAGCGATGCGCCGTAGGGTCCGAGCGAGCCGGCAACGAGCACGCGGCGACCAGGAAATTCGGCGATGGCGACGCGGGAAATTTCGACCGAGCGCAGGAGCGCGGCATCGGCGCGGTCGGCTGTGAGGCCGACTTCGGCATAGCCCATGCGCGACACCTGGTAGCTGCACGTGGCAATGCATTGTGCACCGGCTTCGATGTAGGCGCGATGCACGGCCAGGAGCTTCTCCGGCTCATCCTCGAGCACATGCGCCGACCACAGCGGTCCGTCGATGCGCGCTCCCTGGTATTCGAGCTCGGTGGCGAGGCCGCCGTCGATGACGTGAATGCCGCCGAGAAGAGCCTTTTGGCCCTCGCTGTCACCTGTCATGAAGAAGATGGTAACGCGAGGCAAAAGGAATTCGAATTCCCTCGGCCGGGCGACGATCCTTTTTAATTGCTGGGATCTTTCTGGCGGGTGGCTTTAACGGCCGACAGAAGCCCAATACCAACCATTACGATCGCGCCGACAAGAATCCAGTGCGAAGGCAATCGCGCCAGGTGCGCGGCGTAGACCAGGCCGGCGATTACGATTGCAAAGCCAGCGGCATAAAGTCCAAACGACATGTGATCTCCTCGGCCAGTCCTGTGCGGTTCAGTGAAATCTCGCGCACTCTTTAGCCTCGCACCGCGAGGGAACCTCAGTCTGAGCAGTTCAGACCAGCTCAGCTATTTGGGGAAGCGCGCCGTGGAACCTGCGCGACAAGCCGATTGCCACTCGATGGCTTTAGGTTTTGAGAAGAGGGGTTCGATGAACAACGAACAAGTCGGAAGCTAGCAGCTAGAGGCTGCTTTTACACTTTTTGCGTGCGCTGCACCTGGCGGACGCCGCTCACGCGCTTGAGGCCCAACACCATGCGATTCAGGTGCCGCATATCCTCCGCCTCGACAACAAATTCGACGATGGCCTCGCCTTCCTCATTGCGCTTAAGATCCACGCCGCGAATGTCCGCGTCCTCGTCAGAGATCACGGCGGTCAGCTCCTTCAGCATGCCGGTGCGGTCGTCGCAGACGACGATGATCTTGACCGGGTAGCGTTGGCCGCCGCCGGCGGTATCGGGCGTGCGCGACCATTCGACATTGATGCGCCGGTCGCTCTCATAGAGCAGGTTCTGCACGTTGGGGCAGCTTCGCGCATGAACCGCCACGCCTTTGCCGCGCGTCACGTAGCCCACGATTTCCTCGCCGCGAATAGGATTGCAGCATCGCGCGCGATAGACGAGCAGATCGTTCTGCCCCTCGACCTGCAGCGAATCGGAGCTGGTGAGCTGCAGGCGGCGAACGGCGTCGGCGCCCGCTTCGCCAGGTTTGCCAGCCGTGCCGGGCTCTTCAGCCGGCGGAGCGGCAATCCCCGGCGCGACTTTGCTGAGTACCTGGCGCGCGGTGTGCTTGCCCTGGCCGAGGGCGGCCAGCAGGTCCGAGCCCGTGGCCACACCAAATTCGTTTGCCACACGGCCCAGGTCGCGGTCGTCGATCTCGGTCATCGGCACTTTGAGCTTGCGCGCCTCGCGGTCGAGCAGCTTGCGGCCGATCTCTACGGCGCGCCGACGTTGGTCCTCGTTGAGCCAGTGCTTGATCTTGTTGCGCGCGCGCGGGCTCTTGACAAACGTGAGCCAGTCGCGGCTGGGCTTGTGATCCTTCTGCGTGACGATCTCTACGATGTCGCCGGTGCGCAGCTTGGTGCGCAGCGGAGACATGCGGCCATTGATCTTGGCACCGACGCAGGTGTGGCCCACTTCGGTGTGAATCGTGTAGGCAAAGTCCACAGGCGTGGCGCCCGCAGGAACCACCACCACCTTGCCCTTCGGCGTGAAGGTATAGACCTCGTCGGGATAGAGGTCCATCTTCAAGCTCGAAAGGAATTCGTTGGGATCCGTCATCTCTTTTTGCCACTCGACGAGCTGGCGGATCCAGTTCAATCGCTCTTCGTCGCGGGCGCTTACCACGGCGTCGCCCGCCTTGTATTTCCAGTGCGCCGCAATGCCTTCTTCAGCGATGCGGTGCATCTCCTCAGTGCGAATCTGCACCTCGAACTGATGGCCGGCGGCGCTCATCACGGTAGTATGCAGAGACTGGTAACGGTTGGCGCGCGGCATGGCGATGAAGTCCTTGATGCGCCCCGGCACCGGCCGCCACAAGGTGTGAATCAGGCCGAAGACCGCGTAGCATGAGGCCACGTCCTGCGTGATGACGCGGATGGCGAGCAGATCGTAAACCTGATCGAAGGAAAGCTTGGTGCGCTCGATTTTCTGGTAGATGGAATACAGGCGCTTGATGCGCCACTCCACGCGCGCCTGAATGCCGTTCTCGCGCAGTTGCTCCGCAAGCGTGTCTTCGACGCCGCGCAGGAACTGCTCGCCTTCGACGCGCCGTGCCTCGACCGCCGCGGACACCCGCTCATAGGTCGCCGGATCGGTGTAGCGGAAGGCCAGGTCTTCAAGCTCGCCGCGCACCTTGCCCATGCCCAGCCGGTGTGCCAGCGGAGCGTAAATCTCCAGCGTCTCGCGCGCGATCGCTTCCTGCCGCTCCGGTTTCAGATGCTCCAGTGTGCGCATGTTGTGGAGGCGGTCGGCCAGCTTGATGAGCACGACGCGCACATCGGAGACCATGGCCAGCAACATTTTTCTGACGTTCTCTGCCTGGCGATCTTCACGGTTGGCGAACTGAATTTTGTCGATCTTGGTGACGCCCTCGACGATGTGCGCCACCTGGTCGCCAAAGCGCTCGCCAATCTCCTCACTGGTTGCCGGAGTGTCTTCGACGGCGTCGTGCAACAGGGCGGCGGCGATGGCCGTAGCGTCGAGCTTCATCTCCGCCAGCACCTCGGCCACCTGCAGCGGGTGCACGATGTAGGGCTCGCCGGAGGCGCGCGTCTGCCCGGCGTGATGGCTCACGCAGAACTCCCATGCCTTGCGGATTAACGAGGTATCTTCACTGGGCCGGTTGGCCTGCACCTGGCGGAGGAGGGCCTCAAAACGCTCATCGACCGAGCGCGCATCCTTGCGGACGACCGGCGCTCTGGGAACCTCAGCGGGCACCGCTCCGGCGGGAGGAACGGGGACAGTTTGGGCTGCAATGGATGCGGACTGGCGAGCGCTCGCCATGCTTTATTATAGGCCGCTCGCATACAGTAGGCATGAAAGCGGCCGTATCGTTGCGGAATGGCCGGGTTTTGAGCACGAATTGCATCACCGGAGCGGTTGTTGGCTCACCTTCCTCTGCCTGAAAGAGGAAGGTGGCCATGCGAGGGTAGTATTTTAGTTTTTAAATTTTTCCTTGAGTACATCGATTTATCTTGACCGCCGCGGTCTCGCGGGAGTAATCTCCGCGGAATGAGGTCTCAAACCTCGCAACGATGGTGAAGCTGCGGCATTAAAATGCCCGGCACCAAGATCGGCGGTCTCTCGAAGACCCTAGCAAATTGCTTCAATTCCCTGTCCCTCTCGTTGTCTTGACGCCTTCAGATTTGGCTACTGCAAACTTGCGGTAATCCACGCACAATCGTGTTCCAGGCCGGAAGAGCAAACGCCGGAATGGAATAAAACCAGAACTCCGTGATCCAGGCGGGTTTATTTCTTTGCTGAGGGTCGCGGGTAAACGTTTACTAGAACGTTTTAATCAGAATGGGAGACGCATTTACATGTCGAAAAGAATCACTCGCTTCGTTGTGGCATCGCTGTGGGTTTGTCTGGCCGCATGGGCCGGCGCACAAACCACAGACTCGATCAATTTTGGAACCACCTACCAGACCATCCGCGGCTACGGCGGCTCAACCGCCTGGATGCCGGCGCTCACCACATCCCAGGCCGATACGCTGTTCGGCACTGGCAACAACCAGCTGGGCCTGACCATCCTGCGGTCGCGCATCGATTCCAGTTCCACGACCGGCGGCTCCAATTGGGCCACGGAGCTGGCCAATGGAAAGGCCGCGCAGGCTGCCAACTCCCAGGTCATCGTCTTCGCCACCCCGTGGAGCCCGCCCGCGGCCTGGAAGACCAACGGCAGCATCGACGACGGTTCGCTGATCACCTCCGACTACGGCAATTTCGCCAACTATCTGAATGCGTTCATTGCATACGAGAAGGCCGGCGGAGTAAATCTCTACGCCATCTCGGTGCAGAACGAGCCGGATTACCTGCCCAGCTACGAGTCCTGCGGCTACACCGGCGCGCAGATGGATGCTTTCGTTTCTCAGGAAGGCGGCACCATCAACACCAAACTGATGATGCCGGAGTCGGACACATTCAATACCAGCGAATCCGACCCCACTCTGAACGATTCCAATGCAGTGGGTCACGTTTCGATCGTTGCCGGCCACCTGTATGGAACTTCTCCCTACTACTACACCAACGCCAAAAACAAGGGCAAGGATGTGTGGGCGACCGAACACTATCTCACACCGTCGGGATCGGAGCCGGCCATTGGCGATGCCATTGCGGCGGCCGAGGAATTCCATAATTCCATGGCAGTGGCGCAGTACAACGCTTATGTCTGGTGGTGGATTTGGAACTATGAAT
>JBAWFY010000439.1:0-34775 GCA_049592335.1 Occallatibacter sp. | reverse complement strand
ACTTCGAGAAGCCGCGCACCACCATCGGCTGGAAGGGCCTCATCAACGATCCGCACCTCGACGGGACATTCAAAATTAACGACGGCCTTCGCCTGGCGCGCCATCTGCTGCTCGACGTGGCTGCAATGGGAGTGCCCACGGGCACCGAGTTCCTCGACATGATGACGCCGCAGTACATCGCCGGCCTGGTGTCGTGGGGCGCCATCGGCGCGCGCACCACCGAAAGCCAGGTGCACCGCCAGCTCGTCTCCGGCATTTCGTGTCCTGTGGGATTCAAGAACGCCACCTCCGGCGACGTACAGGTGGCCGTTGACGCCGTGCTCTCAGCCTCCTATTCGCACACCTTCCTCGGCCACACACACCACGGCCAGTCGGCTATTTTCGTGACGTCTGGGAATCCCGACTGCCACATCATCCTGCGCGGCGGGCGCAAATCCACGAATTACTCAGCCGAGAATGTTGCCCAGGCCGCTGCGATGATGGAACAGGCTGGCGTCGCGCCGCGCATCATGATCGATTGCAGCCACGCCAACAGCAGCAAAGATTATCGCCGCCAGGGCGAGGTCTGCCGCGACATCGCCGCGCAGATTGCGGCCGGTGACCGGAAGATCATTGGCGCGATGATCGAGAGCAATCTCGTGGCCGGCGCGCAAAAGCTCGCCGAAGGCCAGCCGCTGGGCAATCTTGTTTACGGCCAGAGCATCACCGACGCCTGCATAGACTGGAAGGAAACGCGGGCGCTGTTGGCCGATCTGGCGGCCGCGGTGCGTGCCCGGCGCGGCGTTCGCTAGTTGCCCTGAAAAGACGCTGGAATTCCTCGTCAGCCGCCCGCAAGGCGCATAGAATCGCCACGGCCGGGAAACTAAATGGGAACCCCAGTTCACTCAACTGCGTATGAGCCATTGGGGGAGGACTATCCTGTGATACACCTTGAAACCATTCCGCCCACGGCCAACCGGTTCCGGTTGCGTTCTTCGTTCCTTCTTTTGGGTGTTGCGCCTTTTGCCGTGGCCAGCCTCTTACTGGCCGGGTGCCGCGGAACGCATTCTGGCTCGTATGGCTTCGATAACGGGAACGAGTATAAGGACGCTTCGGGAACAGTCCACATCTCCAAAATGGGCGGCGACATCGATGTCGAGGACGCTCCGGAGGGAGCCGATCTGAATACGATGGGAGGCTCCATTCACCTCAGGAACGTCAATTCCGTCGCCAAAGCGAGGACTATGGGCGGCAACGTCGAGATTGGCACCGCCGGCGGACCCGTTGACACCACGACCATGGGTGGAAATATTCGTGTTCTGGCTGCCGGGGACTCGGTTCACGCCACCACCATGGGCGGGAACCTGAATGTTCGGCTCGTTGCTTCGGGGGCGAAGGCCCGCAACATCGACCTGAGCACCATGGGCGGCGAAGTGGAGTTGATCGTTCCCAAAGGCTTTCCCATGGACATCGATATCAAGCTTGCCTACACCAGGGACAGTTGGCACAAGCCGAGCATCACCGAGCCCTTTGGGCTGGCGCACAGCGAGAGCAGCGACTGGGACTATAGCCACGGCTCGCCGCGGAAATACCTTTACGCCAGAGGCACGGTCGGAACCGGCGACAACCACGTCATCATCAACGGCATTGGCGGCGACGTGACCATTGTGCAGGAGTAGTCGGGGGCAACTTCGGGCACATCGACGAGAAGAAGAGTAAGGCGCTGCTCGCCGAGTTTGCCCCTGCTGTCCGCACGGCAGAAAACAACCTAGAGTGCCGCAGCCTCCGCACGCAGCTTTTCTGCATCGGCCGCCCTGCCCATAGAGTCGAGTAATGCCGCGTGTTGCTTTAGGATTGCGGAGAGATATGCGATGTAGTGCTCCTTCATATCCGGCAGATCGATAATGGCCCGGCGCATCGTCTCCTCAGCGATCTGGAAATCGCGTAGCGCACTGCTGGTATCTTCCAAATTCGCCTCAACGATGGCTCGCCAGAAGAATGGTTCGGCATATTCTATTTGTTTGTCGGTCAGATGCTTCACGGCCTCGGTAACTGCCAGATTCTCCTGCTCCAACGCCTCGCGCGGTTTTTCCGCCATTAACATGGCATGTCCGTATAGTTGATGCGAGAACAGCCTTCCAAGCTGAGTGCCCGCTGTCAAATCTCCGGCTTGAAACGACATATCCAATGCCCGTTTGCAAAGGTCCATGGCATCCTGGGCTTTTTGTGCTTTGAGTGCGCTTCTACATTGATCCGACAGTGAGGACATCGCCTGGTCCGCCTTCTCCTGATCCGGTGTCAGCTGCGGAATGTAGGATTCAGGAGGAAAGGGAATCGTTAGCGTAGTGCTTACCGTCCGCAGTGCAGCGTTTTCGGTGAATGGAGTGAAATGCCACTTCTTCACCGCGTCCAAAGCAGCCTGCTGCAGCAGGGGCGGACCACTCAGCGCACGCTCTGAAGCAATATTCCCCTTCGCATCGATCAAGACAGAAATCACAACGTCGCCTTCGATGCGCGCAGCTGCGGCAATAGGAGGATAGATCGGCTCAACCTTCTGGATCAGGTGCTGCCGGGCCTCGATCTCGGGCAGAGCTCTGGGCACGGCATCGGTCTGCGCCAGCATCTGCGAGCAGACGAAGATTATTCCAAGCCCAACGCCGAAGCAGTGCGCATAATCGCTTCGCGGGAATCTACGGCGGACCATGGGCACCATCATAATTCAATGGATCAAGAGAAAAGACGATTCATCAAGCTGCCGCGCTACAGTGGAAGGTTGTGCGCTTTCACTCGAACCTCTTCCATCTGCGGCAAAAGTCGCTGGTTCGCGCTGTTCTTCTCTCGCTGGGCGCGTTTGCGGCGAGCCTCCGTCTGGCCGGATTCCCGCACATCGAGAACTTGCATGGATCGCGCTGGCAGTTTCTTGCGCTTCTGGTGGCCGCATGGGGCATGGCGGAGACGGCCCGCTGCCTGCAGCGCCAATGGAGCTTCTATCACGCTGGCGTTCTGCTCCTGCTCTACGCCGACCTGATGATCCTGGCCGGAATCGTGGTCCTGCTCACTGTGCCGTAGTTGCTCCTCACGGCACACCACCCGTCGCGCCGTGTAGCATGGGCAATGACAGGCGCCGGCGGGCAACTCTCGCCTCCGATTTCCCATCTTTTTGCCTGCGGCGCCTGCCGAAAAACCCCCAGGAGGGCAGCGATGTTCAAAGGATTTCGAGACTTCATTCTGCGCGGAAACGTGATGGATTTGGCCGTCGCCGTGATAATCGGTGGAGCGTTCGGCAAGATCGTAAGTTCATTGGTCAGTGACATTATCAACCCGGTGATCGGCTCTACCGTGGGCCAGCCGAACTTCGGCTACATCGTTCTTCATCTCGGTAAGGGCAAGATCACCATCGGCAACTTCATCAATGCGGTCATCGAGTTTCTGATTGTGGCAGCCGTGGTCTATTTCGTTTTTGTGCTGCCGATGAACTTCATGATGAAAAAGCTGCATCCCGTAGCGCCCCCTGCGCCGCCTGCCACCAAGCCATGCCCTGAGTGCCTCAGCGAGATCCCGCTGGCTGCCAAGCGCTGTGCACATTGCGCTCAACCGGTCCCTGCGCAACCGGACCTTGCTCAGCCGATCCCCGCTCAACCAATCTCTTAGATCACTACACTGCAAAATCAAAGCCCCAACTCTTGCGAACTGGGGCTTTGTCGCTCCACGACGCGCGTTCGACTTATCGCTGCATATCGTCATTCAGGTGGTGCATCGCCACTTCGTATCCGCGACGGTAACCTTCCCGGTAGTCGTCGCGAAGCGAAGCATCGACGTGGGGATGCCGATACTCTGCGCGGCCATTCACGTTCGGCGGGCGATGGTGGTCGAAGTCCCTGCGAGCGCCTTCGATGCCGTCGTGAAAGCCCTGGCGCTGCACATCGCGAAATTCCGCGGGCGGCGTATCCCATCCGCCCTGATCCGAAGCATAGCCCGGAGCCTGGGGAGCCGCCGCATAGACCTTCGATGGGGAAGAACCAATCAGAATCGCGGCCAGTGCCATCACCGGAAGAGCAAACCATTTGAGCTGCATAAATATTCCTCCTTCTTTGTTCCTCCCGACAACAGATGAGGGTCGCGACAGGCGCGTTGCCTCTTCGCCATGCATTTGCTGGCTCGCTGCGCAAAACAAGCGGCTTACGGCCCCCGCGAATTTTCGGCTCCCGGCCCATTTTGGACTTTGCGAAAGAGCGGAAAGCGATGGATGGAACCATCGCCGCCAGTCAAGAGCTTGCCCGGCGATCCCAAGCACAAGCCGTCCTGCAACGCGAGTGATTAAGATGGATTGCATGTTCCTCCGCCCCAGGTTTTCCTTCCTTCTTTTACCGGCTGCCACCTTAGCCTTCTTTCCAGCCAGCCAGTCACTGGCGCAAGCGTTCCCGCAAGAGAGCGCGCTCGGTTACCGAGACTTCAGCGCTGAAGCGCAGCTCGAAGCGAAATTTCTCGCAGTCCCCGACCCCAAACTCGCGGGCCAGGAGTTGAAGATACTCACCGCCGAACCGCACCTGGCGGCGACGCCCGAGGACCACAAGACCGCCGAGTACGTGGCGAGCAAGTTCCGCGCCGACGGGTTCGAGGTAGAGATTGTTCCCTATCGCGTTCTTCTCAATCAGCCCAAAGTCGTGCGCGTCGAAGCGCGGGACGCGGGCGGCCATCTGCTCATGAGCGGTCCTACGCGCGAGCACGTCCAGGGCGATGCGGCCGCGGACAATCCACGCGTGGTGATGCCCTTCAACGGCTCCTCCGGTTCGGGCGATGTGACCGGCGAAGCGGTATATGCGAACTACGGCCGCCCGGAGGACTTCAACGAGCTTGCGGCGCGGCACATCGATCTGCACGGCAAGATCGTCATTTGCCGCTATGGCACGAACTTTCGCGGCGTGAAGGTCTATCTCGCCGAACAGCGCGGCGCTGCGGGAGTGATCATCTACTCCGATCCGCAGGACGACGGCTATGCCAAGGGCGATCCCTGGCCCGCGGGTCCGTGGAGGCCTGAGACCGGCGTGCAGCGCGGCGCAGTGCAATATCTCTGGAAGTATCCCGGCGATCCGGAAACTCCCGGCGTGGCTTCTACGCTTGACCTGCCGGACTCGGCTCGCGTCGCGCATCCAGACGGGCCCGGCGGGAGCGAGCCGCACATCATCTCCATCCCGCTCAGCTATCACGACGCAGCGCCGATCCTGAAAGCGCTGAAAGGCCCGGGCGTACCGCCAAACTGGCAGGGCGCGTTGCCCTTCCACTACCACATGGGCCCCGGCGGAGTAAGGGTCCACCTTGTCTCAGACCAGGACTATCAACGGCGCATCATCTGGGATGTGATCGCCACGGTGAAGGGCTCACAGGAACCGGACGGGTCAGTAATCGTCGGCAATCATCGCGACGCGTGGGTCTTCGGCGCGGTCGATCCCTCCAGCGGCACGGCGGCCATGCTTGAGGCGGCGCATGGCATCGGCGCGCTATTGCGCCAGGGCTGGCGCCCCAAACGGACCATCGTGTTCTGCAGCTGGGACGCTGAAGAAGAGGGCCTCGTCGGTTCCACTGAGTGGGTAGAGCAGCAGGGCCGTGCGCTCGATCATGCGGTCGCCTACTTCAATGTCGATGTTGCGGTCTCCGGGCCCAATTTCACCGCTTCGGCAGTGCCTTCGCTCAAGGAGTTCATACTGAGCATTACGCGTTCCGTTGCAAGCCCGCTCGGCGGCTCGGTGTACATGTCGTGGCGCAGCAACCCCGCGGGCGGCAACGAAAGCAGCGCATCGAATGCGCCACCGATTCCGGGAGAAGAGGTGCACGTGGGCGACCTGGGTTCGGGATCGGACTACACGCCCTTCCTGCAACACGCGGGCGTGCCCTCCACCGATATCGAGTCCAGCGGCCCGTACGGCGTCTACCACTCGGCTTTCGACGATTACGCGTGGTTTACGCAGAACGCCGATCCGCACTTTCTTTACCTGCAGGAGATGGCCCGCGTGCTCGGCCTTGAAGCGGTGCGCATGGCCGATGCCGACGTGCTGCCGTACGATTACGCCGCCTATGCGCGCGAGATTTCAGCCTATCTCGGAGCCGCGAAGAGCCGTGCCTCCGATTCCACGTCCCGTGGCGCAGGTCTTGCCGCGCTCGATTTTGCTCCAGCAGAGGCGGCAGCCGCGCGGTTTTCCGCAGCCGCGCAACGCGCCTTTGCCGCCGAGTCCGCGCCTTCCGGCGATCTCGTGCGGTTGAATCTCGCGTTGCGGCAGACTGAGACGGCGCTGCTCTCTGACGCGGGCCTGCCCCATCGTCCCTGGTACCGGCACACGATCTTTGCGCCCGGCGAGCTTACCGGCTACTCCGCCGTGGTTCTGCCCGGCGTGAACGAGGCCATCAGCGCCAAGGATGCAGATCTTGCTGCGCAGCAGTTGCAGGTTCTAGCGCAGGCGCTTAACCGCGCTGCCAGCGTGCTGGAATCGGCGCATTGAGCGCATGCGGAGACCTCGTAAATGCCGCAGCGAGGGCAGCGAGAAAAGCTGAGTCGCGCTAAGAGCCTCGATTGTCGACTCGCGCCTCCAAAAGGCTGCCGCACCGCAGGTGGTGCCTCCAACGTTCAAGTCGATCCCACTCCTGGGTGATTCTCTTTGCTGATCGGCCCGAGCTATTGTCTCCTACTAGCCGCTCACTGAAATACCCGTCCAGGGGGGATCCGATGTACGAGTTCGCGATCGAACTGATCCTGGTTGTCCTAATCGCAGTGCCGCTAATTGCCGGTGCGAGGCAGCCGGCTCGGGTCGCGAGCAGGTCGCACGTGTGCCTGCCACGCAAGCGGCGGCGCAACTATTGATGCGCTGCGTTTCGACTTCAGAACTCCTTTTCCCGATTTAGCACTCCTTTCCCCAGATCGACACAATGCATTCGTTGATTTTCGAGTCTATAGACAGCAGAAGCGCTTTACCCTCTCTTTCCTTGTGCCCATTTTGGGAACATGCTAAGCTTGGCTTGTGCGTATCATCGCCCGGAGTACCTTGATTCGGTTTGTTGAAGGATTAGCCGGGCACAAGGATCAGCGCGCGGTGAAATCCGCAATCGATTCCTGGTTTCAGGAAGTGCGGAAGGCGGCTTGGAAGAATTTGGCGGAAGTGAAAGCGAGCTACGCTCACGCCAGCATTGTGGGAGCGGATCGAGTCGTCTTTAACCTCAAGGAAAATTCCTATCGCCTGATTGCCGCGATCGACTACGGGCGTGGCATCGTGTTCATCAAGTGGCTAGGCACGCACAAAGAGTACGACGCCATCGACGTGAGGAAAGTTCAATATGCAGTTGAAGCCGATTAGAACCAAGGCCGACTACGAAGCAGCTCTCCGCGAGATCGAGCGCCTGTGGGGCGCCGATGAAGGCACGGCTGAAGGCGATCGCCTTGAGGTTCTCACAACTCTTGTCGAGGTTTACGAAGAAGCGCACTTTCCGATGGATCTGCCCGATCCCATTGAGGCCATCAAATTCCGGTTGGAGCAGCAGGGCGAAGATCACAAGGCCCTCATCGGAATCATCGGCAATCGCACCCGTGTCTACGAGATTCTCCGCCGCGACCGTCCGTTGTCCCTGGCGATGATCCGCCGCCTTAACAAGCACCTGCGTGTTCCCGCTGAAATCTTGATTCGTCCTGTGCGTGTCCGCAAGAAACGGCAAGCGGCCTAACCGGCTCTCGCGCGAGTCGTCCGGGCCGCTCAGCGAACCTGCGCAAATTTCTATTGCAGTACGATGTCGGCGCTCAATGGCGTGTTCTCGCTCGAGTCGCCAACGCGGATCACGAACTTGCCGGGATCGATGGTCCACTTGTGCGCGGATTCGTCCCAGTAACTGAAGGCGCGCGCTTCGAGCGAGAGCGTCACGTGCTTTGTTTCGCCCGGCGCGAGACGAACCTTGGCAAATCCCTTCAATTCGCGTTCCGGCCGATCCACTTTGGCCGATGGGTCAGAGACATAGAGCTCGGCAACCTCGGCTCCCGCCACGCTGCCGGAATTAGTCACGTCGAAGCTGAGCGAAATCGTTGAGCCGGAAACCGCAGCGGCCGGCGCGTTTAGCTTCGAGAACACGAATGTCGTATAGCTCAGGCCGTAGCCAAACGGGAAGAGCGGATGCTTGCCGGTGGTGGTCCAATAGCGATAGCCGACCATTAGCTTATCGCCGTAGTTGATGTGCTCGATGGTGTAATCGACTGGCTGGCCGTTGGGGCCGGTGGTGTCGAGCGTGCTGTCGTCGTTGGGATTGCCGTAGTACCACTTCGCTGAAGGGCTCTCGTCCCAGTTGCGGTCGAAGCTGACGGGCAGCTTGCCCTCGGGACTGTGCGCCCCAAAGAGAATCTGCGCCACAGCCGTGCCGCCCTCCTGGCCGGGATAGTAGAGGTGTACGAGCGCAGGAACTTTATCGATCCAGCGGCTCACGTCCATGCCGCCGCCACCGGTCAAGAGCACAATCGTGCGCGGATTCGCCGCAATCGCCTGCTCCACTAGCGCGTCCTCGCCCGCGGGCAACGTGAACGTACGGTCGTGGCCTTCGCCTTCGGTATTGGCGTTGAATCCGACGGCAACAATCACCACGTCAGCCTGCGCGACGGCCTTCTTTTCGTCGTCGCTCGCGGGCATGAAGCGGCTATAGAAAACGTGCACGTCGGGTCCGAGAAGATTCGCGATGCCCGTGAGGATGCTGACCGGCTCAAATGCGTGCGCCTCCGACGATCCTCCACCACCCGTAACGGCCGGGTAAGCGCTCGGGCCAAGGATGGCGATGTTCTTGATCTTCGCGCGATCGAGCGGGAGAGTTTTTCCGTCGTTCTTCAAAAGCGTGATGCTCTCGAGAGCCTCGTCGAGCGCAAGTGGCCGATCGGCGACCGAATACGTCGAATCGGCGGGATCGAACTGCGGCCGCGTCGTGAAGCCGTAGCGCAACTCGGCGCGCAGCAGGCGCAGCACGTGCTCGTCGATCGTCGATTCCTTCACTTCGCCGGCCTGCGCCGCGGGAAGAAGATTTTTCGCGTTCATGAATTTCGGGCTGGGCATTTCCAGATCGAGTCCGTTATTGCAGGCGGCCACAGCGTCGTAGGTCGCGTCCCAGTCGGACATGAGAATGCCCTGGAATCCCCACTCGCCCTTGAGCACTGTCAGATTCAGGAAATCGTTCTGCGTCGAGTGCACGCCGTTCACCAGGTTGTAGGAGTTCATCACCGCATCGACGTGCGCCTTGGTCACCGCGGCTTCAAAGGCGGGAAGATAAATCTCGCGCATCGTGCGCTCGTCCACGTCGGCGCTCGCGTTGTGGCGATTGAATTCCTGGTCGTTGAGCGCGTAGTGCTTCACCGTGGCGATCACGCCCTCGGACTGCACGCCCTCAACGAACGGCACCACCAGCGCGGAGTTCAGGTACGGATCTTCGGAAAGGTACTCGAAGTTGCGCCCCCCGACGGGCGACCGGGCAATATTCACGCCCGGGCCGAGCAGGAAGTTGACGCTGCGGGCGCGGGCATCGCGGCCCAGCGCTTCGCCGAGCTTGCGCGCGAGATCCGTGTCCCAGCTCGCGGCCAGCGATGCGCCGGAGGCGTAGGCCGTGGTCGGGCCCCAGGTGCGCACGCCCACTGAGGCGTCAGACATCTTGAAGCGCGGCAGAGCGATCGCGGGCATGGGTCGCGTGAACATGCTGTCCACGCCGCCGAGTAGCTCGATCTTCTGCTCCAGCGTGAGCTTCGAGAGCATGGCATGGGCCTGCGCTTCGACAGCCGGCGAGTCCGGCACGGGCGCCTGAGCGCGAGCGTCGAGGCAAAGCGGCGAAATCGATGCGAAAACCAGAGCGAGGACTAAGAACGAGTGCAAAACGCGATTTTTCATACCGCGCCACACTAGCGCATCGGGCCTTCGCCTGTACAGGGCGCAGGATCGCGGGTAGTGTGTCAGTTTGAAATCCACGGCCCTGGATCATTGTTGGAGCTAGGAGAAAATCGCGGCCCTGTATTTGCAGGGCACGGAAACACCACTACTATACCAACTCAAGTCCCACGGATTGCAATTATGCGCTGATTCATGGCGAGCCAGCTCCCATTCATTCTGGACGTTGGCTACAGTAACAAAACACTTCGCGCAAATCGAATCGTAACTCTCATCGGCGTTACGTCGATGAGGAAAACTTGGTGTCAACAGGTTGAGCATCTCTCACTCCTCTCATCCGCCAAGATTTCCAAAGGATATGCGATTCCATTCATCCGATCTGTTCGATATTGCTCCTGTAGAGGAATCTAAGCTTTCAACTCAAACCGAGACACACCGAGGCTTTCAGTCCGCGCATGCCAAAAAATCGCACGCGTGTGCACTATAAGCCACCTCTCGCGAAATCAATATGTTGCCCACTGTGACTCGAATCACAGGTGGGGGTGAATGGGGTCACTGCCCTTAGCACTTCGCGGGCGCACACTCAAAATCCAATACGTGTGTGAGAGCGGCTGCGGCCGGGGGTCGGACATGGGATTTGAAAACGGCTTGAAGACCATTGTAGTGGCGACAGACTTAGAAGGCCGAGCGGATGCAGCCCTCGAGTACGCTCGCAAGCTGGCCTCGAGCTATGGCGCTCGGATCGTGCTGGCCCATGGGCTCGACCCCATGGAGTATGCCGCAGTCGATGCGGTTCCCGGCAGCGTGTTGAACCACATGACGGAAGAGGCTCGCAGGGTGCTGGACCGTCTGACTTCCGAGCTGATCCGCGAGGGCATACGCAGCCACTCTGAAGTGCGGCAGGGTGCCGTGGCGGAGATGCTCGTCGATGTGGCCCGGCAGTATGACGCCGGTCTCATCGTGATCGGCACCAAGGGAATGGAAGGCGCTGGGCCCGTAGTAGTGGGCGCGATTACCGAGCGTCTGGTGCGGCTTGCCGCTTGCCCGGTGATGGCAGTGGCGGCCGACTGGAACGCCGGTTCGCACCGGCCAACTCCCGGCGGACCGGTGCTGCTGGCTGTGGAACGAAATGACGCGGCGGCGGAAGCGGCAGCCACCGCAGCTTCGCTGGCCGAGACCTTCAATCGCCCGCTGCTGGCGCTGCACGTGCGCACGGCGGCGGAAAAAGCTGCTGGCCTCAATCCCTGCGCCGTGATGGAGGATCAGGGCGTCCAGTTCAAGGGCATCCTCCAGGTGCGCTGCCTGGTGAAAGACGGCAACCCGGCCGATGCCGTGGCCGAAGCCATCGCGGAAAACCACCCCTGCATTCTCGTTGCCGGGGTAAAGCGGGCCAGCGGAACTGCCGGGCCGCATGGCACGGCGTTCGCACTTCTGTCGGCATCGCGCGTGCCAGTGCTTTGCGTTCCGCCTGTCGTTGTGGACCGGGAAGTTGCGCTTTCCGCAGGCGTTATCTAGAGGACGCCAAGGGTCGCAACCAGCGGCGCAAGTCATTTTTGAGAGCAGATGGGCCCAGGGAAGATGGTCGGGGGGAAAGGAGAAACCGTACCGTTTGTCCGTTCGATTGCAATCCCGAAGAAGAAAGAAATGGAGTTGATGCATGAACCGCGCGAGGTTGCGTGGGCAGCAGGTTTTGCTGTGCGCCGACAGAATTGGCGTGCAGAGGACCGGCGTGAAAAGGAGAAGCACGACGGCAACCAGGTGCAAGCAGACAGCAATGGGCTTGAGGGCCCGGCATACGGCAACCAGAATGGCAAAGAACTGGGTTGAGGCGCGAACCGATCGATTGGCCGCGGCGTCGGCGCACCCGCTCGCCGAGCTGCTGGAGTGTCCCGAAGAGGCGCAACGGTTGCTCACCAGCTCATCTCGATGTGTGGACTTCGACGCCGGAGAATCTGTTTTTCGCCAGGACGGAAGCTGCAAAGGCCTCTACGTTGTGGTTTCAGGCGATTTTGTGCGCAAGGCCGAGCGCTTTGAAATGCGCGTCACGCTGGGATCAGCGCGGCCCGGGGATCTCGTCGAGCTGGCCGCAGCATTGGGCGACGGAAACCATAGTTACACGTTGACCGCCGTCACGCCGGGATCGGTGCTCATGTTGCCGATGGCGGCCCTGCAACATGCCTTCGAGCATTATGCTCCGCTGCGCATGCGGCTCCTGGAGGAACTGGCACGCGAAGTTTCACGCGCCTATACGACTTGCTGCATGACGCGCGTGACGCCGGCCCGCCGCCATGCCGGCGGAGCGGCGCCGGCGTAGCAACTGGTCGGCAATTCGCAGGAAAGAACGCCCCCAATCGAGAATGCTCTTGGCCGCGAGGGAGAGGGCCCGTCCTGCAAGATGGGATTTGCGCTATACTCTGCTTAGCGTAGCCCTCTAACGGCACACGTATGGCCTCAATCCATTCCCATCACCCTCCGGAAGATTGTTTGAACTGCGAGCATCGGCATTTGCGGATGTTCTGCAATCTGACGCCGGAGGCGCTGACGGATTACGACCAGATCGGCATCATGATGAGCCATGCCCGCGGGGCCAAGCTCTTTTCCGAAGGCGATCCGGCGCGCAACGTGTTCGTGATCTGTTTCGGTCAGGTCAAAATCTCCTCCACATCGCGCGATGGCAAGACCATGATTCTCAAGATCGCCGGGCCGGGCGACGTGATGGGACTGAGCGCGGTGCTGGCCAACGTTCCCCACGAAGTGACAGCCGAAGCCATCGAGCCCTGCCAGGTGAAGACGGTGCGCAAGCAGGAATTCATCGAGTTCCTCGGCCGGCATGGTATTGCTTCCATGCACGCGGCGCAGTCGCTTTCAGGCGAATACATGACGGTGTTTCACGACGCCAAGCGCCTGGCGCTTTCGGGTTCCGCGGCGGGCCGCCTGGCGCGATTACTGCTCGATTGGGGACGCGGCGCAGCCAACGGCAAGCCGGAGATCCGCTTTACCATGGCGCTCACGCACGAAGAGATTGCCAACATGGCCGGGACTTCGCGCGAAACCGTGACGCGGCTGCTCAACCAGTTCCGCCGCGACCAGTGGATCACCATCAAAGGCACCAGCCTGACCATCGTGAAGCCAGAGCAACTCGAAAAGCTGACCGCGTAGGAATCCGGCTCTTCCTTCCCCCTGCGAAACCCGCAAATTCCAACGACCCTCTACCGATTCCCGTGCGTGGAATTGAGTTGCGTCTTCAACTTTGATCGGTCTTTGCAAAGCGGCGTGCGGCGGGATTCGGCTCTCGCCCCGTTCCGGGATGCCCAAATCCAGAAGCCGGTGGCTTCCCATCAAAATCCGCATCCAAGCTGCGTATGATCAGGATTGACAAACACTTCAAACACTTATCCCCCAGCGCGAAGCCACTTGGCACAGTCTGCCGGGCGATTTTCTGCATGACCAGAAGGATTTGTGGACCTTCTCTTTGCAGTTGGCCAAGGGCCGCCACTTGATACCAACGCTCCTTGTTGTGGGCGGAACGGTGGAGCTGATCTACGCCGATCCCCACGATGCGCCCTACTTCCGCTCGCATCAGAGGAACCTGGACGACGCGAACGATGTCTTCGACCCCACGATCACGACGAGCGAGGTCATTGCCCTGCCGGCAGGACTGCCGATCTTGTCCTACACGTCGCGACGGCCATCAGTGCCTCCCGCATCACCGAATCGGCCCATTTCCCGTCCGATGTCTGGCTGGGCGCCGTGCTCGGCGATTCCATCGCGAAGTACCAGACGTTGAAGGCGCGCTGAAACGCCCGAAGCAAAGAGAGCAATCGCCGAGTCGGGGCGGATCACTGGCAATGCTGAAGCCACCCCAAATGGTGCTCTTTCCGGAGCGCCTACGGCACTTCAACAACGCATGCGGCGTTGTCGCTTATTGGCAAGCTCCACTTCGATTCCGAGCTTTCGTCGTCTCCGTATAATGAGGAGGGATTGGCAGAGCGATTCGCAGCTCGCCTCTTCGACTCTTCTGCCTGGGGAACGCATGGCTGCACTGATTGAAGCAATCGATGTAAAGCGCAAGATGGTTTTTGAGTTTGAAGGCACTCCGTATTACTGCCTCGATGTTGAGGTTTCCACGCCCACGGCGCGTGGCGGCCAGACTCTGGTCCGCCTCAAGATGCGCAACCTGCTCACGCGCGCGGTTTTCGACAAGACTTTCAAGGCCGGCGAAAAGTTCAAGGAGCCGGACCTGGAGATGGTTGAGTCCTCCTATCTCTACAGCGATGCGGATGGTTCCTACTTCCTCGACCAGCAGAGCTTCGATACGCACATGCTCTCCCAGAGCATGGTGGGCGATGCGCTCAATTTTCTCGTGGAGGGCTCTCTGATCCAGTTGCAAAAGTTCAACGGCAACCCCATCGGCCTGGAGTTACCTGCCCAGGTTGAGCTCACGGTTGCCTACACCGAGCCGGGAGCGCGCGGCGACACCTCAGGAAACGTGACCAAGCTCGCCCGTTTGGAGACTGGCCTCGAGATCAAAGTTCCGCTCTACATTCAGGAGAGCGCGAGGATCAGAGTCTACACCGACACCAAAGAGTTTGCCGGGCGGGCGTGAAACCAGGTCTTGAAACCGGCGTAAGTTTCGCCGCAAAGTACCGGCGAGCTCGTGGCTTTCCGGGCAGAACGAGCAACGACGCTTCAGCCGCGAATCCCGCAACGCCGTGCGCCCGCCGCGTTTGATAGCTTGAGGACATGCCCGAGTCTGTTCCCCTGCCCAACGAAGCCGCACTCGATCTCGAATCTCTGGTCGCCGACGTGGTGGCGCTGGCCATGAAAGCCGGCGCGACCGACGCCGAGGCAGTGGCGCGCGAAGGCGACGAGTTCAGCGTGAATGTGCGCATGGGCGAAGTCGAGACGCTGAAAGAATCGGGCTCGCGCGGGCTGGGATTGCGTGTGCTTCTCGGCCGTCCGTCAGCCGCGGGCAAGCGCTCGGGATCGGCCTCGACCAGTGACCTTACCGCCGAGGGAATTCAGCAGCTCGTGGACGGCGCGCTGGCGCTGGCCCGCGTCACGGAAGAGGACCCATTCGCCGGCTTGCCCGAAGCGAGCGAATTTGGCGCTGCCAATGCCCGAATGACAGGGGAAGACTTGCATCTCTACTTCGACGACGTGTACTCGCTCTCGGGCGCGGAGCGCATCGAATGGGCGCGGCGTGCTGAGGCTGCGGCCCTCAAAGCGGACCCGCGCATTACCAACTCCGACGGCGGCAGCTTCGACGCGGCCACCGGCAAAAAAGCGCTCGCAAACTCCCGCGGCTTTGTCGGCAGCTATCGTACGAGCTATGCCGGAGTGGCGGCGGCGCCGCTGGCAAAAGATGCCGACGGCAAAATGCAGCGCGACGGCTGGTGGTCGAGCGCACGGTCGTTCGCGCATCTCGAATCGCCTGAAGCGGTCGGCGCGGAAGCTGCGCGGCGAGCGCTGCGGAGGCTGGGCGCGCGGCGCGTCCCCACACAACGCGTGCCCATCGTCTTTGCCCCGGAGACGGCACGCACACTCATCGGCTCTATTTTTGAGGCCGCATCGGGCGACGCCATCTGGCGCGGCGCTTCGTTTCTCGCCGGCAAACTCGGCGAGACGATCGCCGCGCCAAACCTGACTATCGTCGACGACAACACCATGCTGCTGCCCACCGGCGCGGGCGGATTCGGCAGCTCGCCCTTCGATGACGAGGGCCTGCCTTCGCAGCGCACCGTAGTCGTCGAAAATGGCGTGTTGTGCAATTACCTGCTGAACACCTACACCGCGCGCAAGCTGGGCATGAAGTCCACGCACAACGCCGCGCGCGGACTGGCAAGCGCGCCCGGAGTGGGTTGCGGCAATCTCTATTTGCAACCGGGGAACTTGACCAAAGAGCAAATCGTCGGAGAGGTGAAGGCCGGGCTTTACGTCACAAGCCTCATGGGCTTTGGCACCAATCTTGTCACAGGCGATTACTCGCGCGGCGCGACGGGCCTGTGGATCGAGAACGGCCAGCTGACCCACGCCGTCGAAGAAGTCACCATCGCCGGCAACCTCGCCGAGATGCTGCGCAATGTGACGGCCATCGGCAATGACCTTGTCTTTCGTGGATCGGTCGCCTCGCCAACCCTGCGCGTCGACGGGATGACAATCGCTGGGGCATGACGGTCGCGGGAGAATGATTTGAGTACCGCCGGTCTTCTGACCGGGTCGCCGCAGCGACCGCGCGTCTCCCGACCCGCATTCTATGCCGACCGCAGCGTAAACAGAGAAATCTCCGGTGGGCAGTTGAGCCGGAAAGGAACGCCCACCGTGCCAATACCGCGATTGACGTGGAGCTGCATGCGCCCCAGCCGAAACCAACCCTCGACGTATTTCTTACCCATCTCAGGCAGGGCTGTTGCGCCAATGAACGGCAGGCGAACCTGACCGCCGTGCGTGTGGCCGGAGAGCATGAGAGCCACCGAAGAACCGGCGGGCAGCGACAGCAATGTATCCGCGTAGTCGGGCGCGTGGCACATCAGGATCACGGGCTCGCGCGGCAAATTGCGAATGGTCTCGGGAATAGCAACTTCAGGAAGCGGCGTGCCCTGCACGGGATCGTCGAGGCCGGCGAGCCAAAAGCGCGCGCCGTCGCGCTCGACTGGCATGTGCGCGTTGCGAAGCAAAGTGATGCCGTGGTCGGCGAGCGCCTCTGAAGTTTCTATCGGCCCGACCATCAGATCGTGATTGCCCAGCACTGCGTAGCGCGCGCGGCATGCGAGCCCGTCGAGAATGCCGGCGCACTGCCACGCAGCGCCGATAGCGAATTTGTTCGGCGCAAACCCGTACGTGGCAAAGTCGCCGGTGAGGAACACCGCGTCGGGCCTCAGGCGATTCACGCGATGCACAACATCGCGGACGAAAAACGGCTCCGTGAACTCGTCTATGTGGAAGTCGCTGATCTGCGCGATTCGGAAGCCGTCAAAAACTTCAGGAAGACCGGCGAGCAGTACATCGCTGTGCGTGACGTCGATACGATGCCGCGCGATTTCGCCGGAATAGAGCGCGAGGCCGCCGGCAGCGCACGCGCCTCCAGTCAGGAAGCGGCGCCGCGTCATAGGGAACTTTGCCGGGGAGCGAAACACCTTCACACTCCATGGTATCGAAGTCCATGGTGCATAGTCGTGCGGACTCGTCTAGGAGCGGCCGGAGGCGGGCTGCGTGGATGATTGCGCGGAATCTAATTCTGCGGTGGGAAGCCCAGCGAAAAACTCCGCCACTTCCGCCCAGTTGTTCACGCGCACGAATCCCGTCGCCAGCAGATTGTGCGGCGCGGTATAGAGCAGGCCCTGCCCCTCGAAGCGCAGCAGGTTGCGCGGCTGGTCGTCGATGAGAAATTCGGCGCGCAGAATCGATTTGTTGCCGCAGAAAACATAATGCGTGGGCGGAATGAACGGGAAATGCCTCTGCAGCCAGCGGTACTTCGGCCCCAGCGAGTTGGGCACGGCCATAGCCTGCGTGGCGATAAAGATCTCGAAACGTTGCGAGAGCTCTTTGAGGACCGGCTGCGCGCCCGGCATCACGTCGAGGACCTCGAAGAAATCCTCTGCGTCGAGAAACGCGCGGAGCTGCGCCTGGCGGTCGAGCGGCGCGATCTCCCACAGGCCTTTGCCGGCCAGATCTTCCGCGGTAACGGCTTCGTCAAACTCCTGGTTATAGCGCCGGATGTGTTCGGCCAGAGTATCGGCCATCACCTCGTCCATGTCCACACAGATGCGCTGCACGTCTGGCTCCGAAGCTCCTTCTGAGCCAAGAGTAGCAGGGCAGGATGCACGGTTCCCGATTGCGGAGAGACAGTGACCAACTCTGCGCCGTATTGGCTGGCGGGGCGCGGGTCGAGCATCGATCGTCCCGCGCCTGTTTCGTTAGAACGTCGCGCCGGGATGCAGCCGGACGTCCTGCGCCAGGATCTCAGGTGGGACTACGGCGGGGTCAAGCAATCCGTTGTCCGCTTCAAACAGCCATCCATTCACCGAAACCAGATCGTTGTCGGCCAGCCCGGAGAAATTGTCCGGGTTGAAGCCTTCGTACGTCGTTTGCGAAGTAGTCTCCACGTTGTATTGAATCAGCGCGATGACTTGGCAGGTTGGATTCCCTCCCGGAGGCGTGCAGGGCGACCACTCGTAATCCAACGTGAAATCTGGAGAACTGATCGAAGCGATGGTGCCGCTGATCTGGCTCGGTTCCAGTTGCACGCTGTTGGTCGTGAAGGTGCAGCTCGGAGGAGGTCCGGGAATCACGTTGCTTGCGGCGCAGGATAAGGACCCGGGATCCACTTCCACCTGAAGCTGCTGGCCTTGGGTCAGATTCTCAGTACTCGAAAACACAAATCCCGAAGGGATGGTGAAGCCACCGGCATCCACGGCAAACGCCGCGCCGCTATCCAGCTTGACATTGGCGATCGAGCCCTGCGGCGGCACATTTGCCGCAGCGGGTCCAAGAGGAGTCACAAGCACAAGCAGCTTGATTCCCGTAGCACTGTAGCCGATGACCGTCCCCTGTACGTTCTGCGCGTTGTTCTCCAGCAGCCACCCGACGGCCGCTGCCTCCAGGCTTCCGTCGCTGTTCACTGAGGCAACCTGCACCTCAACCGCATCGCCGGCTGTCAGGCAGTACAACCCGCCTGGGGATACGCAGGGCGGCCAATCGATGAACTGCGTATTGCTGTTGACGTCGATGGTCAGCGTCTTGCCCCAAGCCGTCTGGATCGTGACCTGACCCTGGCTGGCATTCACAGTTTCAACTGTGCCCACCACAAAGCCGAAGGGAGGCGCAGCCGTCGCGGAGACCGAAGGCAACTGCGACACGGCGATGCCGTTCGCGACGCCCAGATTCACCGAGAGATCGGACTGAATGATGGTGTTCAAATGAAAATCGATCAGGAGGCCAAGCGGAGATTGATTCGTAACTCCGATCGGAAATGGAGTAGAGGAATAGCTGATGTTTGCCGAACTGCCGAGCGACGGCGTGAGGGTGCACACAGAGCCCACCGCGCAGGCGCTGCCGAGAGACGTGTCGGAAGTATTCAGGATCACCAGCTGCGGATCGGCGAAGGTGAGATTGAGGCTGCTATAGTTTCCGCCCGGCACGCTCTCGTTGGCCAAAAGCGCTGAAAGCGCCTGCAGCTGCGTTACGTCCACCTGGACCGGGTTCTCGATGAGCGAGACTGGAGCTGTCGATGCCATGCCGGCCGCAGGCGTGAGTGTGGCGCTCGTCAGGCTCACTTGGAAGAACAAAACCGAGACGCCGGCCGGCGGATCGTCGGTCATGGTCAGCGTTACGGGAGCCGAGCCGGTGGCCGGGATGGAATGGACGGGAGAATCTGAACCGCAGCTCGCCAGCACACTCAACAGCGCGGAACAAAGCAAGGCGATAGAAAGGCGTTTGCACATGGAATCCTCCGTGGCGATGTGGAAGGTCTTTGCGGAGGTGATATGACTCACATTCGCACAAACTTTCCATGGAGGCCTGAGGAAGGCTTGCCGGCTCCGTCCTGATGACTCGCCCCGGAATGCGGCTCTCGCGGAATCCGCAGAGTGCCGGCGGAGGTCTTCCTGTGGCTTTCGGCTGCCCAATTAGACTACGCGCATCGGCGCAGGTTGACTTCGGTAGGAAAAATTTATGGCTGCGCGCCGGGCGCAAAGCAGACTCACTTCTTCATCAGGCGATTCCGGCGGTGTGCTCGCCAACGGGAGACAAGCCACACCAGCAACAGCAGCGCAGCGGCGAAGAAATACACGATGTGCGACCCAATCCACAGGACGATGCGGAAGATCGTTCCGAAGCGCTGTGCGCGCGCGACCGATGCGGCCGGAATGAGCACCGATCCGCTCCAGTTCATCGCCAGCAGCCGCGGCAGAAATCCCTGGCGGACACAGCCTTCCAGGTTGTAAACGCCGATGGATCGAGAGAAATGGCTCGCAACCAGAAGATCGCGGGAGAACTCGTCCCAGTCGAGCGGGCCGGAACCGGAGCCAGCAGGCAGCGGCCCATCCGTGCTCCCAATCGCGATCGACTGTGCGTGAGGTCCGAGGGACCAGATCATCGCCGCTCCCATGCGGCGAGCAAAGCTGGTGTAGAGCATCAGGTACTCGTTGTTGCTGCGTACGTCAACCGTGCCCAATTGACGGTCGAGAAGCGTGGATCCAACACTGCGCTCCGCGGGAACGTATGGCATGATGTAAGTCTCCACCGGATACCCTTGCGATTGAATCTGGCGAATGAGCGCGGAGTAGGCTTGCTGCGCGCGGCCGATGCGGCCGCCATCGAAACTTTGGCGCAGCAGAGTCGTGAACAGACGCCCGGGAGAGCCCCTGAGCGCCGCGAGTTGCCCGAAATTGGGCTCAATGTCGAGTCCCACCGCAGCCCATCGCAGTTGGTTCGCAGCCGTCCACTTCTCAAACGCTGCCACGCGCGCCACTGCCCGGGGTGCGTTGTCCGCATTCAAATAGATTCCTTCATCAGCGGGCAGCATGATCCATGCGATGGCGGGAATCTGTTGCTGATTCAGCAATCGCACAATCTGCGCGCGTTGCGGCGAAAAATCGGCAATAGCCACTGCCACCTGGGCATGCAGATCGCGGAGTGCGGGAAGCACTTCGGGGTTCTGAAACAGGACCTGCATCTGCGCGATCCCCTGATCGCAGCAGGCAAAGCCAAGTTGCGGAGGAACTCCGGGTCCAGTAACGAGAATGTCGGCGGGCGAAGCTGCGGCCACCGGCTGCGCGAACAGCAGAATGCAGCAGCACAGAGCAAATCCAAGACAAACTGCAACGCTGCGAAGCGGTCTGGTCGAGGTCAGAAACCGCATGACAGATTCGGCTACGCGCCGGCCGGGCGGGGTTTGCGCGGGGCGCGGCCCGCTCCGGCGGGGAGTTCGGGTTGGGGCGCCTGCGCGACGGGCGCCAACGCCGGGTCCCAATAGAGCAGGCGGTTGCAACTGTCGCAATTCAGCAGCTCGCCTTCGCGCAGCTGGTTCCAGACCTGCGGGCGGACGCCCATGCGGCAGCCGGTGCACTGCTGGTTTTCCGCGCGCGCCAGGCCCGTGCCGCGCGAAGCCACGATGCGGTCGAAGCGCGCCAGCCATTCGGGATCGAGGGCCGCACGCACCGACGTTCGCTCGGCATCGAGCGCGGCAAGCTCCCGGGCATGCTCTTGCTGGCGCTGAGCCGCACGGGCGTGGACGCCCTCCAGCTCCGCGGCCAGCAGCTCCACCTGCGCGCGGGCCTGGGCCAGCTCGGCTTCCTGTGCCTCCGTGCGCTCCAGGCTCGAGTACTCCTCGCTCTCCAGCCGCTCCGCTTCCGCCGCTTCAAACTGCACCTCGTGCTCGATGGCCGAAGACTGTTCCGGGGTGGTCACCGAGTCGTGTTGCCCGCGGAATTTCGCGGCCTTCTTGCGGTGCTCGGCGATCTCGCGGTCAAGACGGGTGCGCAGAGTCTCTTCGCGGCTGAGTGTGGCCGAAACCTCGGCGGAGTGGCGCTCCGCCGCGGCAAGCTTGCCTTGCGCCTGCGCGATCTCTGCAGGCAAGGCACGCAGTTGCTGGTTGATCCGGGCGCGGTCGAGATCGAGGGATTGAAGTTTTACGAGCTTCTCAACTAGGACTTCCATCAGTGAAGAGAAGGATAAAGCACTGACCGACAGGGAACAAGAGAGCAAGGGACCGTAAGGCAGGGATGCAGGGACCAGGTACGTACGGAACCATGGACATAGGAACGCAAGGGAAACTGCGGAATGCGGGACCAGCTAGCTCCGCTAACGCCGCTAATCCCGCTAACTCCGCTGCACCCGCCCGACTTCCGCCAACATCGCATCCAACCCCTCGGAAGCCGCACGCAGTCTAAAAGCCTGCGAGCACGGAACGGGCGAGGGGGAGCGGGTGACGGCAATGCCAACGGTAGTCCGGCACAACTATCGCGCTCTCAAGTGGGTGCTCGGCGGATTGCTGCTGGCGATGGTTGCGCTCGGCGCAGCGATCTTCGTCGCCTGGCGGCACGCCGAGCCCGTGCTGCGCGCCGAGGTGGTCAAACAAATTCAGGACCGCTTCCATGCGCGCGTCGAACTGGATAAATTTCAGTTGTCGCTGGCCCACGGGCTATCGGTCGAGGGCAAAGGGCTGCGCATCTGGCCATCGCAACCTGAGGGTGCGCAAGCTGCGAATCTGCCGAACCAGTGGCCCCAGATCCGCCCCCTGATCCAACTCGACGAATTCCGCTTTCGCGCGCCGCTCCATTGGAGGCCAGGCGCGCCCATCAGGATCCCGCTGCTCGCGCTCAAAGGCCTGCACATCGACATCCCTCCCAAGGACCAGTTTGCGCGGCGGTTTTCCCGTGAGCCAGGGGAAGAGAGCCACTCCCCGGCCGTGCGTTTCGAAGTGGACAACATTGCATGCACCGACGCGCACCTGACGATCGAAACCGACAAGCCCGGCAAGCTGCCCCTCGAGTTCACGATCGTTCACCTCAAGCTCACCGATCGCCATGCCGATGGCTCGATGCAATACAACGCGCAGTTGACCAATCCGCGGCCGGCAGGCGAAATCTTCACCACCGGCAGGATTGGCCCGTGGACAGTGGAAGATCCGGGCCAGACTCCTCTCGATGGCAGCTACCGCTTCGAGCATGCGGACCTCGGAGTCTTCAAAGGCATTGCGGGAATCCTCCACTCGACCGGCAAATACCAGGGCATATTGCGCAACCTGACCGTCGACGGCGAAACCGACACGCCTGATTTTCGGCTGACGAAATTTGGCACCGCCATGCCCCTGCACACGGCGTTTCACGCGTACGTCGACGGTACCAATGGCGACACCGATCTTGAGCCCGTGAATGCCATGCTCGGTCAAACCAGCTTTGTCGCCGAGGGCAAAGTGGTGCACGTGCCGCCGGGAACCGCGCCCAACGGAAAACCCACGCCGGGCGGGCACAACATTGCGCTCCATGTCACGGTGAACGGCGGGCACATGGAGGATTTCCTGCGCCTGACAAGCAAGACCGGGACGCCGCTCCTCACCGGCACCGTGATGGTGAAGGCCTTTCTCGAGATTCCCCCAGGGCCTGCGCCAGTGGACGAAAAGCTGAAGCTGAAAGGGAACTTCATGCTCACAGACACCCAGTTTACGAGCCCAAAAATTCAGGAAAAGTTGTGCGATTTGAGTTGGCGCGGCCAGGGCAAATCCGAGGGAGCGAAGCAGAACGAGATCGCGGATGTGAGTTCGTCGATGAAGAGCGACTTCACGATGGCGCGCGCCGTTATCACCCTGCCTGACCTCCAGTACACCGTGCCTGGCGCGGAGATCGACCTCGCGGGCACCTACGGCGTGCGCGGCGGAGTGCTCAACTTTAACGGAACCGCCAGGACCGACGCCACCATTTCGCAGATGGTCGGCGGATGGAAGGGCGATTTGCTGAAGCCTGCCGACCGGTTCTTCAAGAAGGGCGGAGCGGGGGCAGAGGTCCCCATCCGTGTAGCCGGCACGCGCGACGATCCGAAGTTCGGCATCGACCTGGGCCGCTTCAAGCACACCTCTCCGCAGATCCCGTAAGTGCCGCCGCAGGCCCTCACGCCGCGATCCCATCCCGAGAAATCCAATAAACTGAAAATCCGATAAACTATTGAAAATCGCAGGCATTTGGGCTCCGTCCGTCTGGCGGGTCCGGCGTCTAAATAGATAGCTCTTTCGAAGCCATCACTCCGCTCGACTGTATCCAGCTTCGGGATGGGACCGTTTCTGATTCTTTTCCTGGCATATTTGCGCCATCCTTTGCCCGCTGCGCTCCTGCGGGGCGCTTTGCGTGCAGGCTCGCTGCTTGCACTGCTGGCGGCCTCGGCCTGTGCCTTTGCGCAGACCAGTCCCGCTTCTGCCGCTGCTCCCCCAGCTGCTGCACTGTCTACTACCGCCGCCCTCCACGGCGTGGTCACGAGCACCGACGGCGCCGTCTACGAGGGAGCGCGCGTAGCCCTGGAACTGAACGGCCCTCCGCAACTCATCACCGCGACCGACAGCACGGGCGCATTCAGCTTTGCCAACCTCGCTCCGGGTGCGTACAAGCTCACGGTTTCTGCGCCGGGATTCATCACGCAAACCATCTCCACCGTGCTCGACGCGGGCGTGGACTTCGATGCGAGCACTATCGCGCTGCGGATGACTGGCGCAACCAACAGTGTGACGGTCTCCGCCGGCTCGCAGGTGGAGATCGCGCAGGAGCAGTTGAACATCGAGGAGAAGCAGCGTGTCCTCGGCGTCTTTCCCAACTATTACGTCAGCTACGATCCCGACCCGGAGCCGCTAACGCCGCGGCAAAAGTTCGAGTTGGCGTGGAAGATCTCGATCGATCCCATTACCTGGGCCATGACGGCTACAATCGCGGGCGGAGAGCAGGCCGCCAACATCTTTCCAGGGTACGGCCAGGGCATGCAGGGCTACGGCAAGCGCTTTGGCGCCAACTATGCGGATAACGTCAGCGGCACCATGATCGGCGGCGCGATCCTGCCCTCGCTTTTCAGGCAGGACCCCCGCTACATTTACAAGGGCACGGGCTCCGCAGCGTCGCGAGTCTGGTACGCCATCTCCAACTCCGTCGTTTGCAGGGGCGACAACCGGCGCACCCAGCCGAACTATTCCTCGATTCTGGGCGGGCTTGCGGCCGGGGGTATTTCGAATCTCTACTATCCTGCAAGCGACCGCAGCGGTCTCCAGGTCACGTTTTCCAATGCCCTCATCGGCCTGGGCGAAGGCGCGCTGCAGAACCTGGCGCAGGAGTTCATCGTCAAAAAGCTCACGCCAAGATTGCCAAAGTTCTCATCGTCGGGTATTCAATAGAGCGCTACCCTGCGCGCACACAGAAAACCTCGCCTAACCGCGCCCGGTTTTGCCGATAATTTCCCCCGCTTGGCGCACGATAGATGCAAAGCTGTACGCGCAGAGAACCCGTTCCCGGATCGCCGGTTGGGCCTCTTCAAGGGCGTATGGAAAGCAAAAGTCTCACCGGTACAGCCGATGGAGCCAGGAAAGAGACGCTGATACCAGGACTTACACGCCGCTAATCGCAGCCGCCCGACCGTAAGTCCTTTATCATCTAAATTCTGACCACAAGCCATTGGAAGTAGATATCTTACGGCTTTTCACGCCTCGGAAGTTGATGAATCTAAGGATTTTATTTGCAGGATAGGGGGTACCCTTTACCATTTAGGAAGATATGCACTTGACACAGAAAGAAGGTAGATGGATGATTGTCTTGCCGTGACAGGGCATTTGGATTAGAGTGTTTGCAGCGGAAGGCGGGGGAGTTGAACCCCAATCCATGGCAGGACGGTTCGCGGTTTATAAGGCCGCTAGGAGCACCGGCTCCTCGCCTTCCCTCTCATTCATCTCATTTTTGAGATGCCAAACAAAGTATACACAAAATCTCTTTTTTGGGTAGTGGGTCAGTTTGGATTTGCACAGGCTGGTTTTGGCATTGCGATTCGTGAAATTATGGAAGCATGACGGTAGGCAAGGGCAAACGTCCGCGCGATCCGAACCAACTTGCCAAGTGGATTGTCGAGCAGTCCACGGCAGAACCGGTTCCCCAAGCGCCTGAGCAAGAGCCTTTCAACCTGTCGTCCTACATGGCCGCGATGGGACGTAAGGGCGGGATGGTAGGCGGGAAGCGGCGGCTGGTGACCATGACGGCGGCGCAGCGGAAGAAGGCGGCAACCAAGGCCGCTAGGGCGCGGTGGGGGAAGGCAAAGAAGGCGGAATAAGCAGGGCAGAAAGGGAAGATAAACTGTAAAGACGGTTAGTCCAGGCTATTTCCGTCCCAGGTATGATTTGGGTCTGGTACAAAAGTTACTCCATTAGCCCCTTCAGTTTCGGAACGTTCGCTGGCCGAAATACAGATTATCCATCCACCTGGAACTTTAGCTCTGACAATCGTATCAGGACCGTCGATGGAATCAATAGGCTCCCATAAAATCACTCTCATTCAATTACTCCTTTCGGTGCGATAGCCCAAGAAAAGCCTTCTTTCGTCACAGTGGCGACGTGAATGTGTCCCCCGAAGTTCGCGCAGTCTGGAATGCTCGCGTTGCTGTCAACGCAGGTCTGAGCGTATTCGTGAACCATGCGGGTTGCTTCTGAAAGATCAATCGGCTGAAAGAGTTTTCCAGCTATCTGCATATCTCCGTACACAGTATTTGACCCCGCAAATATCATGAAATACCTTGGTGAGTAATCCACGCGCACTAGAACGGGAGGGGCAAAACGGGTTCCCGTATTCGAGAAAACAAGTTCTGCCCAAAGCGGTGATCCGTTGGCATACCCGACAAAAAGCAATCTGGACTCGGCGACATCAGAACTTGCTGCGGATTCGCTTTCGTCCGTGGGGTAAACCAATTCTTGAAAGAGCCTATTCCCGATTTCCCTGAAATAGTCGGCAGGATCATTCGGCAAGGGTGTACCGGCTAAATCGTCGGTTACGCGCTTTGTCGCTTCAAGAAAGTCGAAGGTACGGCCCGACCGGAATCCAACATGACAGGTTCCAGCGCACGCATACGCAAAGCCGGTATCGTCACGAAACTGCGTATGGAAGATTTTTTGAGCGTAGTATTTTGAGGGCTGGTTTGTTTCAACTTGAAAGCCATCTGCGGAGATCGCAAACCCTGCGGGAGACCAGACCGTCGCAATCAATGTCATATCGGGCGATTTTTCCTTCCCGCAGTACAAAGCAGAGTAGCTGAATCGAGCAATGAATGGACCAGGATCAAATGAGCCAATCCAACTAACGACCGTATCCAGGGTCCGCTCTCGGCTCCCCGAAATTGAGTTTAGAAGACACACCATTACGCACGCTCCGTGATAAAGTGGAATCACGTAGCCGCGCAAGGCACAGTTTCCAACACGGGGCCAGACTTCCGATCTGGCCCTTGCCGTTCCACTCTATTCCCAATCCATCCTCAGCACAATCGCCAGAATGCTTCGTCATCACCGGCTGGCGCGATTCTGCAAACTTTTCCCTTGACATTCTAAAGCTGCTTTCGCATAATAGTCAATATGAATTGCTTGGACTCCCAAACCAGAGCGCAAATCGTCCGCTGCCTGATTGAAGGATGCTCGATCCGGGCGACGTGCCGCATGACGGGAGCGGCCAAGAATACGGTTGTGAAGCTGCTGGCGGACATGGGTACGGCTTGCGCGGCGTACCACGATTACCATGTTCGCAATCTCCGCGTGCAGCGTCTCCAGTGCGATGAAATCTGGTCGTTCATCGGGGCGAAGAAAAAGAACGCCACGGTAGAGCAGAAGTATTACGGATGGGGAGATGTGTGGACGTGGATCGGCATTGACGCCAATACCAAGCTAGTCGTTTCCTACCTTGTGGGCGGACGGGATGCGGGATGGGCAATGGAGTTCATGGAGGATTGCGCCAGCCGCATCAAAGGGCGCGTACAGGTCACGACGGACGCACACAAGCCGTACCTCAAGGCTGTAGAGGGCGCATTCGGAATCGAAGTGGATTACGCGCAGCTCCAAAAGATTTATGGCGCACCATCCGATGAAGAGCAGCGCCGCTACTCACCAGGCAAGTGTATTGGGTGCGAGATGAAAACAGTTCTCGGCTATCCCGATCCCGACCATGTGAGCACATCCTATGTGGAAAGGCAAAATCTGACTCTGAGAATGTCATCGCGCCGATTCACCAGATTGACAAACGGCTTCAGCAAGAAAGCGGAGAACCACGCGCACGCAGTTGCGCTCCATTACATGCACTACAACTATTGCCGCGTGCATCAAACGTTGCGTGTGACGCCGGCAATGGAAGCTGGACTCGCCGATCATGTGTGGACGATGGACGAATTGATTGCGCTGCTGCCCAAGCCAACGGTATCGAAATCGTCCATCGACCGGGAACTGTTCCGTAAGGCGCTCGGGGAGAGCGCCTAATCTTCGGAAGTCCGGTTATCCAAGTTCATGGCCGGTAATGATCGGCTTGAGTTTTCCGAACAATTTAACCATTCGTTCGGGGTTGGACCCCATCTCTTCGACCGTAAAAGAATACTCTCCCAACTGGGAAAGATTCTTCGGAATTCTTGGCATTCCTTCTCGCTCCCACTTCTTGCGGGCCATCGATATTCCAGCGGGCGCGAGCCACCGCACAGGTTTATTGAATTCATGGATTGAAACAAGAGTCTGCCTTCCAATGCTTCCCTCGTGGGTCTGTTCGGCCATGAATTTGGCAGAGCACACAAGGTACAAAGCATGGCTCAATGTGGTTGTATGTTTTGTAAGCATATAGCGATCCGCATAGAAGGCCATCAAATTGAGAACCGAATCGACGCCGGTTCCAATCGCCCAGAAGCCCGGAGAATCGTAGACAACGGCAGTCTCGTTTGTGCCTATTTTGCAAATATGGCCGTCACCCAATTCATCGAAACCGCAAACGAGAAAATCGCACTCCAACTTTTCTACGGAATCGATCTTTAGAGCGAGACGTTCAAACACTTTGTCTGGTAACTTTTGCCTTCCTTCTAGCCAGAGTTCTCTTGGCGTCATCTGATATTTGCGCAGCGCTTTTACTCTGACGTGCTCACTGATTTTGGCATCTGTTGCCCGTCCAATTGCGTTCGCTATCTGCTGGATTGTAGGCGTTTCATACTTGGCAAGGTACGACGCCGCTTGATGCAAAATCAGTGGTACGTGTTCGGAATCATTGCTTGCGGAAAGAACCCACCAATGTTCATGAATTGGCTGTGTTTTCAGAGCAAGATTATCGGCAGCTTGCCCACTTGTAAGGCTGACCATTTGATCGGAGGCTGTGACGATGGTTTTCCCACCGTTGCATAAAGCGCCAATACAGATGGTCACGGCGGAAATCCTCAGCTCTGACGGTTTCGGCGGGCGAATCTTTAGCAGAGCGTTATCCATCATAACGCACCCCCGCCAAAGCACGTGACGTGCCATTTTGAATGTTTTGGAACTGTGGAAATTGAAACTGACCCACTACCCTTTTTTGAGATAATATGAGTACGCCGCCTTGGAAGTTCGAGGGCTTCACCACAGCGGCTGGGAATCGCGTCGTAGAGGATTGGTTTTGGAATGACACGGAGGAGGACGAAAGAAATGCCCTCCGTGACCGTGTGAATCACCTCTCCAACCTCAAGCGCACACTTTGGCAGGCACCCCCTTTCAAATGGTTCGGCGAATATGGTGAAATTCGAAAACCCGTTCCAAGAGGCGCATTAAGGGTTTACGGGTTCTTCGATGAAGACAGGGGAGTATTTGTCCTTTTACACGGCACAGTTAAAAAAGCAAAAAAAGACCCACAAGGAATGGACGTCGCAGAAAAGCGATTGAAGCGTTTGCGGAACGGCGAGGGCGGCACACATGAGTTTGATTTCGAGAAAGAGCCTACTCAAGAGAATCAGATCGAGCAAGAAAGCCAGAACGCAATTGGTGGAATCGAATCTGGCGGAGGGAATCGCGGCCCAGATTAGAGCGATGAGAGATCGACAGAGAATGAACCAAAGCGATCTCGCAAGGGCAGCGGGGATGAGCCAGAACAACCTATCGCGACTCGAAAACCCTGACTATGGAAAATATACCCTGTCATCTCTCAAGCGAATCGCACATGCTCTCGATGTTGCTCTTGTTGTGCGTTTCGTACCTTTCAGCCAATATATCTCGTGGTTGAGTGGAACTTCTCACTTCGACAACGGTCTTACTCCCCATGCGCTCTCCGTTCCAAACTTTGAAGATGAAGAATCTGATGGAACGCTAGAATCTTCACACGTTCCTCAATTTTTCTCATCCGCAACGCTTCGCATTGAGGCTCAAGTTTCAGTTACTCTCAATACCACCGTAGCTGGCGGTGCGTTTCTGAATCAGGAAAGCAGCACCTGGGACAAACAAGCCGCTTTAAGCGGAGCGCTCAACAATCTACTTCCGCCCCCACGCAACGCTGGCTCAGTAATAATTCCTAACACTCTTCCCCAAATAGGAGAGAAGAACAACTGGCAATTTGAAACAATGGTGAGATGAATTCGTACGAGGTGAATTGGTATGTGTGCCGAGGAAGCAACTGGTGTAAGTGAAAACGCGATCAAGGGGTTTGAAATTGTTCCTGCTACCCCATTTCCAAATTTGTACGCAAACAATGTGCAGTTAATTACCAACTATTTCGACACTGCAATGCTTTTCGGAGAAACCGTGGGAATGAAGGGTGATGCGGTTTTGCTCGATCCAAAAGTACGGGTCGTGATGAATGTATCACAGATTCGATTGTTGATTTGCGGTCTTATCCAAAACGTTACCAGCTATGAAGCAAGATTTGGAAAGCATAGGATGCCTCCTGAGATTATCCCTCCAGAGCTTATGGATTTGGCGAAACAATTCGACTGGGTTAAAACCGATGAAAGTTGACAAGGACAAATTCGATGCACTGCTTGGCAAGCTGATGCAAACACCACCGCAGCCTGCGAAGTCGATAGAGACGGGGTGGAAGGCTGGGAAGATAATCCCGTCTATTCAGCCACAAGCTCCGCGTAAGAGAGATGGTCGGTTCCGAGCATCCGGCGAAGAGTCGGCTCGAACCGATCTTCCGCCTTCCGTGCGTTGAACCGCGTTTCAAACTCGCTCAGGTAACGGTGAAGGTGCTTTATCGAGATGCGGTGATAGCTGCCTATCACAGCGCGTTTGAAGAGTGAAAATGCGCTCTCAATTCCGTTGGTTGTGATGTTTCCGTCAACGTAAATCTTCGCGCTGTGATTCACAGTGAAATGCTTGTCTGCGCTCTGCCCCGAGAGCCGAAGAGCCTTCGGATACGCTGGCAGTTCATCCGTCATAATCGCTTCAACGTCTGCGCTCACATGCTCTTTGATGTACTTCGCAAGCGTCTCTATTTTCGCGTCCGGCGCATGAATCATCTTGATCCGGCCACCGCGTTCTTTAATGCCTACGATGACCTGTTTTATCTGCCGGACTTCGCGTTGCGTTTTTCCGTGAACCTTGCCGCCGAGATACGTTTCATCCATTTCCACGATGCCCTGTAATTCGGCAGAGCCTTCATTCACCATTGCCTTGCGGATGCGGTGGGCCATATACCACGCGGTGCGGTAGGAGCCGATGCCGAGATGTTCCTGTAGCTGCTTTGCGGAGATGCTTTTCTTCGCGTCCACGATCAGAGCTAGAGCCATGAACCACTTTGTCAGAGGGAGATGCGAGTCGTTAAAGATCGTGCCGTTCGTGGCGGAGAATTGAGTCTTGCAGGTCGGCTCAAGGCACTGGTAAATCCGCGTGCGCTTGTTCTTGCTGGCCGTCTTGCGGGTGATCTTGCTGATGCGCTCACAGCCGCATACAGGGCAACGGATGCCATCGGGCCAGCGCATCGACTCAAGGTAGGCTAGGCAATCATCATCGGTTTTGAACTGGCGGGTTACGTCTATCAGGTTCATCGGAATCCCTCGACAAAAGAATCATCTCAGAACTCCATTTCTGTGTCAAGTGCATAATCTTCCCATTTAGTCAACACTCACGCTGTTCGCCGATCCCGTGTGACCTAAGTCGCTGCCTGCGGGTCGCTGCCGCATTACGCTTGCTTTAATAGTTGGGCCAAAAGGCGGCCCTGCCCCGATCGTTTGCTCGTTTCTTGCTGAAAAGGCTGGGCATAGCCGCCGCTCAAAGGGCTGGATTGGCGGCGAGGGAAATGGCAACCGGAGCACTGGACAGAATCGAAGGCAGCACAGCGAAGAAAAAGCTGTTTCGCCGGTCGAGGCCCGGTGGTTGGCCCGATCATTCGCAACGCATCCGGCACATTTTTCAGGGCGCTTTTGTGGTTCTTAACGCGTGGCTCGGCGCGCAGTTTTTTCTTTGGGTGCGCTATTTTGAGCGCGGCGGTCAAGGGCTGCGGGTTCCGCGACCTGCCGGCGTAGAAGGCTGGCTGCCCATCGCGGGCATGATGAACACGAAGGCCTTTTTGAGCACAGGCCGCGTTCCCGCTATTCATCCGGCGGCGATGTTTCTGTTCATGGCTTTTATTCTGATGAGCCTCGTCGCGAAGAAAGCTTTTTGCTCCTGGCTCTGCCCCGTCGGCACGCTCTCCGAAGCATTGTGGAAGCTCGGCCGCAAGCTCTTCCGGCGCAACTTTCAGCTCCCCCGCTGGCTCGATCTGCCTCTTCGCGGGCTCAAGTATGTGCTGCTCGGGTTCTTCGTGTTTGTTGTCGGGGCCATGTCGGCCGAAGCGCTCGGGGAGTTCATGGCCACGCCTTACGGCCTCATCGCCGACGTGAAGATGCTCAACTTTTTCCGCGGCATGGGCGAGACGGCGGTGGTTGTGATTGCGGTTCTGCTGGGCGGATCGATTCTGGTGAAGAATTTCTGGTGCCGCTATCTGTGCCCTTACGGTGCGCTCATGGGCTTGGTTTCGCTGCTCAGCCCGGTGAAGATTCGCCGCGATGTAGAGGCGTGCATCGATTGCGCCAAGTGCGCCAAGGCCTGCCCGGCCAGCCTGCACGTGGATCGATTGGTGCAGATTCGCTCGGTGGAATGCGCCGCGTGCATGGAGTGCATCGCCGTGTGCCCGGCGCAAGATGCGCTGCAGCTTGCGCTGCCGCCGGCGCGCGCTGCTGCTCCCGCCCGGCGCTGGCTGCACCGCGCGCTTTCACCAGCCGTAGTAGCGTGCCTGATTGCGTACATCTTCTTCGGAATGGTTCTGCTGGCGCGGGCAACCAATCATTGGCAGACGCATATTCCGAATGAGGTGTATCTGGACCTGATTCCCCACGCGAAGGATGTGACGCATCCGGGGATGTGAGCGACGCACAGCGAAGCGGATAGCCGATTGTCGCCAGCAGCCTCCTAAGTTCATCGGGATAGCAGCTATTCCTCGAGTCTCTCCTTGCGTGGATGTGAATGCGGAGGGATCAAACCGAAAGCCGGGAATCGAACTCGGCGAAGACCAAAACCGCCGCAGTGTAGGGATGGTTCTTGGCTCCCTGAAGATGCAAAGGATTTGTTTTCCCATTCATAACATTGGCGTTAAACCTACATCGGGCGGTCGGGAGGCATCGAGGGCATGAGTGAGCTGGTCATCCCCGATCTTCCTTGCATCATCCCGTATGGCGTCGTGGACAATGTGATCCAGATTGCTTCGGTGATTCAAACCAGCCGCAAGTGGCCGGAAAAGCTGTAAAGTGCGTAGTGAAGTCCGGGGTGGGTCGTGGAAGCGCCAGAACAGAAACCGAACGAATCAACAATCGATCAATCGAAGCCTGAGGAATTGCTCTATCACTACACAACGCAAGAAGGGCTGCTCGGTATTATCGAAAAGCAGAAAATCTGGGCGTCGCACCTGCAATATCTAAACGACAAGAGCGAAGGTCAGATTTTTACCAAATTGCTTCTAGACGAATTCGCATGGCGTGCCGCGACAGACCCCGAGAAGGCCTCGTCAAATATCACCGCAATAGGGCGACTTCTAGGGCTTTCAATCGATCAGGCTGACCACCAGAATGAAGCACTCTACATTGGATCATCAGCCTTTTCATGGATAACCAACCAAAGCACGTTTGTGACTTCATTCTCTGCACATGGAAACCTGCTCAGCCAGTGGCGGGCCTATTCAGGTGGCGCTGGTGGTTGCAGTATTGGCTTCAGGCAGTCATACCTAAGGTCTGCAGGTGTGAACTTTCTGAAGGGTCGAAAGGATGGCTTCTACGATGATTCAGATCCCCTTGTCGCTTGCCGATATTGCGATAAACCGGAAGAGGAAGGCCTGAAGCACAAAATCAGGCAGATCATGGATTCATATATCTCCAGCGCTAACCAATCGAAAAGGCAAACGAATCCAGAAACGCAAACAATTGAAGGGAAAAATCACGAAATCGGAGAAATCAGCGCAATTGCAATGAAGTATTTCTTTCCTCTGGGCAAGCAGCGCGCGATAACCAAGGATCAGGCGTTCCGCGAAGAGGCCGAATGGAGACTCGTTTTTCAGCTTGAAAGGACAGGCACGACTGATTCACACCCGGAATTCAGGCCAGGGCGCTCGATGCTTACCCCCTATTTCAAAGTTCCCTTGGTGTGGGAGAACCAGCCAATCGGAATCAAGAAGATTTACGTCGGCCCGTGTCCCCACGAAAACGAAGCTGTGAAATCCGTTCAGTTGTTGCTGTGGAAGCACGACATTTCAGGAGTCGATGTCGAATACTGCAAAATCCCCTATCGCAACTGGTAGACCCGAATTCACGCTAAAATAGACCTTGGCAGGAGGACCGGGCGGTCGCTGCTGGAAGTCTCTGCGCAAACAGGGGTTTTCGGGAGAGGAAAGTCCGAACTCCGCAGGGCAGTGTGCCGGATAACGTCCGGGACGCGGGCTTTAAAGCCCGTGGACGGCCAGTGCCACAGAAAACATACCGCCGCTGCATGGAGCAGCCACTGCGGGTTTGCCAATGGATTACTCCAAAGGTCTGCCCCACGCAGTGGCTGCTCCATGCAGCGGTAAGGGTGAAAAGGTGCGGTAAGAGCGCACCGCGCCGGCAGTAATGCCGGTGGCAGGGTAAACCCCACACGGAGCAAGACCAAATAGGGAGGGAAGCGCGAGCCAAGGAGCAAGGCTCGTGCCCGGTGCCGGCCCGGCGCCGAAAGGCTGCTCCATGCAATGGCCGAAACCTCCGGGTAGGTCGCTGATGAGTGTCCGCGGCAACGCGGCGCCTAGAGGAATGACCGCATAAACAGAATTCGGCTTACGAGTCCTTTTGCCGAAAACAACGACGGCCCCGGTGGATGAGCTCCATCGGGGCCGGCCATTTTGGGGGCAGTTCACAGTTGTCAACCCATAGTTCGCAGATCATACGACTCCGGTCGCCGCGGCGGCCTGTGCTCAGGAT